>JAHHUJ010000037.1 GCA_020024075.1 Psychrobacter sp. | reverse complement strand
GCTTTAGATAAATTGGCTTAGCTTAAAAGCTGGCTGTAAATACTTTTTTATTACTATTAATTTGATGTACTTATGACAAATAACAATAACCCAACCAAGATCAAGCCTAACAAAAATGGGATGAAAGCTGGCATGGATTCTGGCTCTCAGTCTGCTAAAAATACCGCCAGCACAGAGCCTGAATGTGAGACTTGGCTGTCTCGTCCTGTGCCCAGAGTGAAACGTCATAGTTTGCCACAATTGACAGCAGTAGAGACAGAGCCTTCAACTCAGTGTCCGCAGTGTCATTCTATGACCACCAATACTGCTTTGATTTTTAACAGTTATGTGTGTCCTCATTGTGATCATCATCTAGCCATGACCGCTCGAGATCGTTTGGCTAATTTTCTGGATCAAATTGAGCAAGAGCTGGGTCAGCAATTTTATACTGGAGATCCTTTAAGCTTTATAGACAGTAAGCCTTATCCGCAGCGCATACAGCAAATGCAACAAAAAACCAATGAGAGTGAAGCGTTGGTTGTGTTGAAAGGTAAGCTGCGTGAGATGGATGTGGTCGCTTGTGCTTTTGACTTCCGCTTTATGGGTGGATCAATGGGATCTGTAGTTGGCGATCGTTTTGTTGAGGCAGCAGAAGTAGCCCTTGAACACAAAATACCGCTAATTTGTTTTGCAGCCTCTGGTGGCGCGCGTATGCAGGAAGGGGTACTGTCCCTTATGCAAATGGCTCGAACTGCGGCCGCTATTGAGCGATTGCGTCTGGCAGGGGTGCCTTATATTGTAGTACTAACCAATCCTGTATATGGTGGAGTAACGGCTTCTTTAGCGATGCTGGGCGATATCCACCTTGCCGAGCCGAAAGCCATGATTGGCTTTGCCGGTAAGCGGGTTATTGAGCAGACGGTTAGACAGACTTTAGAAGAGCCATTTCAGCGGGCAGAGTACTTATTAGAGCATGGGATGATTGACCAAGTGGTTCACCGTCATCAGCTAAATGATACCGTGCATCGTTTATTGGCTAAGCTTATGCGGAACTAAGCTGAAGCAATATAGCTTTTTATAACGTAGCTTTAATTATAACTAGGTTAACTGGATAAGCAGGTTAACTGATTTTTTATTTTAGTTGCTGCTGTTTTTTTAATTTTTTTGCTGAGAGGCATCGTGATTAATACTTCTTCAACCCCCACAACAGTTGTAAATCCCCCCAACCAATCCAGTCCTTTATCGGACTGGATTTATTACATGCAGCAGATACATGTCTCAGCAATAGACATGGGTTTATCTCGGGTGCTGCCTGTGGCCAATCATTTAGGCTTGATACAGTCTGCCAAAGATGAGGCTTATGTGTTCACTGTTGCAGGCACTAATGGCAAAGGCTCTACCACGGCCGTTATTAGTGAAATTTGCCAACAAGCTGGCTATAAGACCGCCCTTTATCAGTCGCCACACTTGATAGACTTTAATGAAAGGGTACGTATTAATGGACAGCCTGTTGGAGATCAAGTATTAATTGATGCTTTTTTTGAGGTTGAACAGGCTCGTTTAGCTTGTGACTTAACGTTATCATTTTTTGAGAGGACGACTTTGGCTGCCATGCTAATTTTCGCCCAAGCAAAGTGTGATATTTGGGTGCTAGAAGTGGGGCTAGGGGGTCGACTGGATGTGGTCAATATTATCAATCCGGATCTGGCTGTTATTACCAATATTGGCATTGATCATGTTGATTGGCTTGGAGATACTCGGGAGAAGATTGGCTTTGAGAAGGCCGGTATTTTGCGAGAAGGTATACCGTTAATCTATGGTGAGCCTGATATGCCGCAGTCTGTGCTGGATAAGATACAGCAGCTAGGCTGTCCTTATTATCAAGTGGGTAGGGATTATGACTTTACCGAACAAGCAGAGGTCTGGCAGTTTAGTAGTGCCAGTATAAGTATGCAACTGCCTAAGCCTAAGTTGTCACTGATTAATAGTAGTAATGCCGTAGCCGCCGTGCTGGCTAGTAAGCTGAGAATTGCTCCTGAGTCTATTAAATCTGGGTTAAAAGAAGTTCAGTTAGCGGGCCGCTTTGATGCCAGAGAGATTGCACAGCGTCATTGGTTATTTGATGTGGCACATAATGAGCGCGGAATGACCTTTTTATTAAGTCAGTTCCAGCCTATGTGGCAACAGCACCAAGCTGACCATCCGGCAGCCGAATTACATATTGTATTTTCTATGCTGGCGGATAAAGATATCGACCATGTGGTTGAGTTACTGGTCGACTCAAAGCTGCCTATTAAGACTTGGCATGTCGCAATGATTGACCATCCTAGAGCAGCAGAAACTGAGCGATTGATTGAGACACTTCAAAAAAACAATCAACAAAATATTGTCAGCTATGAAAACTTAGGGATCATTGGTGAAAAAGTGATAGCGGCTACTGGCACTGAAGATTTGATTTTAGTTTGTGGCTCATTCCACACCATAGGTGAAGTGCTACAGCCACTTATTTAGCTGTTTGACTGGTTCAAAGGTAAGCAGCACAAGGCAAGAGCTTATAGTGTTCTTGCCTTTTTTATCTTTTTTTTACAATAATTACAAGCTATTTTTAAGACTGAGATAAGGTTGGTAATTTTTTATTTGTTGAAAAAGTTATATTTAATGTTAGATTTAATTGCGACTCATTGTTCAATATTAATCGATATATGTAGCGATAATGTAGTAGTATTGCAATATTATCCTTTATAATAATAGCAATTTTAGTGCCAATAGCTAACCGCCAGTAGCTAACAGATTGGTATTAAGTTTATATAACATGTTACACCTGGGTGCCTTTGCAGCGCTTTATCCTTCATAGAACAAGTAAACACATTATGATGTTAAGCCCTAATAAAAATAAAATGCTACTGTTTTTGTCCTTAATGCTAGGTGGTAGTCTACCAAGCCAGGCCAATACCGTAGTCACTGACGTCCAGATTAACTCTTTAATTTCTCAGGCGATCGAAACCCATCCTTTAGTTGGTTCAGCGAGAGCCGAACAGCAAGCCACTATGGAAGGAATCAATGCGGCTAAGCTGAATCTGTTGCCGACTCCTAGTATTTCAACGAGCTATGGGAATAATGACGATATCGTATCAGAGGTGGGCCTTCGTCAGCCTTTATGGACTGGCGGTAGACTCACTGCCAACGTCAACCAAGCCATATTTGATGACAAAGCCGCCACTGAAAATATCTATGCTCAGCAAAACCAAGTAGCAAAAACAACGATTGAAGCATGGCAGATCTATATCAATGCTGTGGCACAGCAACGCGTTTATTTAGAAACCATCAGTCAGTTGCGTAAATATGAGGCCATGATGCAGCGCCGAGTTAAGCAAGGGGTCTCGGCACGTATTGAGCTGGATCTGGTTACCAACCGTATTTTGCAAGAAACCAGTGCTTATGAAGCTGCCAAAGAGCAGCAACACATTGCTGAGGCTCGACTGCAACAAATTACAGGGCGGGCATTACCTCGGGGGAGTGAACATAATGTTCCTCAGCTAAATACTTTGGTAGAGCAGGTAAAAAGAGCCTCTATGGATTTTGAGAAAATGGCTTTTAATGAAGCCAGTTTTTATAATCCGACTGTCGTAAAAGAGACCTTCCAGATTGAGTCTGCTAAGCAAGAAGTTAAGGCCCAAAGTGCCAGTAAATTTCCTGTAGTTTATGCCGAATATAAGCATACTTATGATCATGACACCAATGAAGATGATGGTCAGTTTTATGTGGGTTTAAATTATCAGCCAGGTGCTGGTTTTTCTAATCTGGCGTTAACTCGGGCCTCTGAAGCTCGTGTGAACAGCTTAATTCAAAATAAAGAAGCCGCTCAGCGTCAGGTGATGGAAAATATTCAGGTTCAGTATCAGCAATTTGCCAGTGCCAAAAGTCGAGAATTATCTTTGGTATCTGCAGTCGCAGGGGCACAAATTGTACTCGACTCTTATCAACGTCAGTTTATCGCTGGCCGCAAGTCTTGGTTAGAAGTGCTAAATGCTGTACGTGAACTAAGCGACTATCAAGTGAACCTTGTACAGACTCGCTCAGATATTCTGGGCTCTTTTTATAAATTACAAGTGGATTTCAGCTTAATGCCTTGGCAGGTCTATGCTCATAATCGTCAGTCTGTAAAAATGTTTTCAGTTCAAGATCCAGTAAAAGATTGGGTTCATAATCAACAGAACAAGTCACAAAGTAAACAGTTAGGATATGGGCAATCGCCTACGGCACAGGATGAGTATATTGAAGTTAATTTACCGGCATATGTCGAGCAACAGCTTGATCAAGGAGCCTATATCATGATTGATGAGCAAGGTAATCCTACTAATATGACTGTGGAAAAGTCTGAGCCTACAGATTCTGAGCTTACAAATACTGATAATAACCAAGCTGATAATAACCAAGCTGATACTGAGTAAATAAAAAAAGAATCAGCGAAGCAATCACACAGTCTGCTGCTTGCGAATATAAAAAACATTTAATAAGTGATAATTATGAGTACTAACCAACATCAATCAGATAGTTTCGAGACAGACAATACCGGGCCACAACATGAGCTAGTCTCTAACTCTCCTGAAGTATCCATAGCGCAATCTTTGGCGGATGCATTAAAGCATATTTTAAGCCAACAAGGATATCCTATAGATAACATCCGCTTACAGGATGTTATTAGAAAGTTTGATAACCAAAGAGAGGTTCAACAAGGGCGTGGAATTAATACCCTAGGGGGCATCATTAGCGTCCTTAATGGATTAGGTGTAGAAGAAACACCTGAAGTATTAGAGCAACCAGATGCTGCTTTTTTACCTTTATTGGCTTATCACTCTAGATATGGGTGGGGTGTGGTCGATGGACAAACACCGCAAGGAACGTGGAGTTTTCGACAAGAAGAAAAGACACACCCTGTTCCTGCAGATGAGCTAAGAATACTGTTACGCTTACGTCTAACTGATGATCATATCCTTAAGCGTAACGCCAGTTTTTCTGAAACCTTAAAAAAGGATTTGTTAAGCTATAAAGGCGTGGTGATTGAGGCAGTACTTGCGTCCTTCTTAATTAACTTCCTTGCGCTTGCTGTTTCCCTATTCTCGTTACAGGTCTATGACCGAGTGATTCCAACAGGTGCTGTTAGTACCTTGATTATTCTTGCGAGTGGCGTGGCTTTATTTATCGTATTCGAAGCTTTTATGAAGTTCGCCCGCTCAAAGGTTATGGATAAGGTCGTTGTTGGTCTTGACCAGCACTTATCGCGTGAAGTATTTCAGCGATTACTAAGAGTGCGTATCGACCAGATGCCAGGCTCTGTGGGTTCTATGGCAGCACAGTTAAGGGGCTATGAGCAGGTACGTAGTTTCTTCACAGCCAGTACACTGTTTGCGTTAGTCGACTTACCAATGACTATCATCTTCTTATCGTTGATAGCCTATATTGGTTCTCCTATTGTGGCTTTAGTCCCAATTATCGCTTCAATCATTGCAGTTACAATGGGCTTGTTTGCCAGAAAGCGTATTGATGCTATTGCTGCTGAAGGTGCTTCTGCTTCTTATTACAAAACAGGGCTACTTGTTGAAACGGTTGAGGGTGCTGAGACCATTAAAGCTGGAGCAGGCAGCTGGAAGTTTTTATCTCGTTGGCTTGATGTGATGAATGTCACTATCAGAAATGACTTAGATATGAAGCATGCCAATGATTACTTGAGTTATTTTACCCAAATGCTACAGCAAGCGAGTTATGTGGGTATCGTGATTACCGGTGCGTTTGTAGTCATGAGTGGTGAAATGACTATGGGTGGTTTGATTGCTTGTTCTATTTTAGGGGGTCGTGTTCTAGCACCTGTCATGTCGATACCTAACTTGCTAGTACAGTTTTCACATGCCAAAGCTGCCAAAAGTATGATTGAAGCTATTTTTGCTTTAGAGCAAGATAACCACGGTGTAAGCTATCCGCTGTCACCGACTAAAATTAGAGGACACTATCAGTGTGATGATTTAGTGTTTAACTATGTGGGTAATGACCGTCCTGCTGTTACTGTCAAAAAACTAATCATTCAGCCAGGTGAACGCATTGCTATTTTAGGCCCTATTGGCTCTGGTAAATCAACTTTATTAAAGCTGTTAGCTGGCTTATATGCCCCTACTTCAGGAAGAATTTTACTAGACGGCCTGGATATACAACAAATCAGTCGTGAAGCGTTAAGCGAGCAGGTCGGCTACTTGCAACAAGATCACCGTTTATTCCAAGGGACGCTGCGAGAGAATTTATTAATTGGTATGGCAGCGCCAAGAGATGATGTGCTACATGCCGCAATGCAAAAGACAGGTTTAATTAACTTAGTTGCCAATCACTCAAGTGGTTTGGATTTGCCAATTAGTGAAGGGGGACGTGGTTTGTCAGGTGGACAGAAGCAATTGGTTGCTTTTACACGTCTTTTATTAACTAAGCCATCGGTATTTTTAATCGATGAGCCGACCGCATCGATGGATAATCGTCAAGAGCAGCGCTGTATACAGGTCTTACGTGAAGAGTTACAAGATGGGCAAACCTTTGTTGTCTCCACACATAAAACCGCCTTACTCGATTTGGTTGACCGTATTATTATTATGGACAATCATCAAATCGTCATGGATGGTCCCAAAGAGGCGGTACTGAAGCAGTTAATGCAAAACGAACAGGCTAAACGTAAAGGCGGTGTAGGCAAAATTGCACAGCAGCCAACATCAAGATCTGCGATTAGTGCTCAGCCAACAGCACCAAAAAATCCACAAGACTCTGGAGGTGCTGCAGAATCTAATTCGGCTGGAGTATCTGATACACAACAAAAAACAGATTCAACTCATAAACCTAAGATTATGATTAAACCTGTTTCTGAAACTAGAAATACCAGTCAGCCTACAGCTACTGACTCAGAAGATAGTGTCAATCAGCCCACGAATAACAGCCAGTCCACAAACAACAATCCATCAATTAACAGCAGTTCAAATGAAGCGAGTAGTGAGGTTACCAATAGTGGCACGGCGCAAGATGTGCCCACTGCAACAACTAAGCCCAATACCCTTATCATTAACCCCAAATCTGAAGAGAAGTAGGCATGTCTGAATATCAATATACCCCCACTAAGCCAAAAGTTGGCCGTGCTCGCCTCACTATCTGGATTGCCCTAATCGGTATTATCATATTAGTGGTGTGGGCTTATTTTGCAAAAATTGACCAAGTAACACGCGCTAAAGCAACTGTGATTGCCAGTGCACGCACTCAAGAAATTCAAGCCTCAGAAGGGGGTGTGTTAACAGATATACTGGTTTCTGAAGGTGACGATGTCAAAAAAGGGCAGCTCTTGGTTATCTTAGAAGAGGAGCGTGCAAAAGCAGCTTTTGATAATTCAGCAACAAAAACCGCAGCGTTACAAGCACAATTAGCACGCCTAAATGCTGAAATATTTGATAGACCACTGGTCTTTCCTGAAAATGTCTTAAAGTATCCAGAATACGTAGAAAACCAAACTCAACTATATAATCGCCGTAGACAAGCCATTACCGAAGAAGTATCTTCACTTGAAAGAATGTTAGTCTTAGCTGAGCAAGAGCTGAGTATGAACGAGCCACTATTACAGTACGGAGATGTCAGCCAAGCAGACGTTATTAGGTTACGTCGTCAAGTGGCTGATATTGAGGCTCAGATTAATAACAAACGTAATAAATACTTTGAGGAAGCTCAGGCTGAAATGACAAAAGCTCAGGAAGAGTTAGATAGTGAGCTGGAGCAATTGCGTGATCGCACCCAAGTACTAGAAGAAAAGCGCTTACTAGCGCCACAAGATGGTAAAGTGAATAGTATTAATATTACCACTATCGGTGGTGTAGTGAAGCCTGGCGAGGTCATCATGGAGCTACTACCAACCAGTAGTGACTTGATTGTTGAAGCTAAGGTAAACCCAGCTGATATTGCTAATGTTAAGGAAGGACAAGCGGCATCAGTTAAGTTAGATGCCTATGACTTCTCAATATTTGGGGCGATGCGAGGAACGGTCACCTATATCAGTCCAGATACACTTGTTGAGCAAACACCAAAAGGTGAAGAGTCGTACTATCGGGTATTGATTCAGATTGGTGAGGCTGAATTTGCTCATCGAGCGGATGAAATTGTTATTAAGCCAGGTATGACCGCTAGTGTTGATATTAAAGCAAGAGAGCGTACGGTTCTATCTTACTTGACTAAGCCATTAACCAAGACGCTATCAGAGGGTCTAGGTGAGCGTTAATTGCTATTAAATAGGCTTGTAGTAAGTTAACAAGCTTGGTAGCAAGACTACTTATAGAATAGACTGTGAAGCATTTGGTTGTCTCTGTATGGTGCAAACATTTAGTGGCAATAGAGATAACCAAAGTTGCATAAAAGTTCTAATATGGTTATAATTGATAGCTTCAAATATAGAGTTGATTGTTGGTATAATCAATACTTAATCCTCTATATTTTGCTGTATTATCAATGCATTATAAAACAAGTGCAGCTTGTTAATGGTTAAACCAAGGTATTTAAAAATATTTCAATTTTTTTGCAAAAAAGGTTTGACACAAAGTTTTAAATGTATATAATACACACCCACAGAGCGAGAGCTTAGGGTGATTAGCTCAGTTGGTAGAGCGTCTGCCTTACACGCAGAATGTCGGCAGTTCGAGCCTGTCATCACCCACCATATTTTAGATACGACCACTTCCTTTAGAAAGTGGCTAAATATTCTAAAGCGACCTAAGCAGCGGTAGTTCAGTTGGTTAGAATACCGGCCTGTCACGCCGGGGGTCGCGGGTTCGAGTCCCGTCCGCTGCGCCATATTTTAAAACTTAAGTTTGCTTATGCAAATAAGCACACAGTTTCAACCTCAAGTATTCAGTTACTTGAGGTTTTTTTGTGCTTGTTTTTATGCAGCTATCCCTCATCAATCGACAGACTTATTGTTGCCTTAACACTTTCTTAACCTCTATTTTGTTACTTTATCACTCTTAATTTATAAATTAGTTTGATAGCCTCGTAGTAGGGCAATACTAGAGAAATATAGTAATTTATTATCGCCTTATATAGGATGCTTGATGCTATAAGCTAGTAATAGTTGGTATCGAGCTCTTAGGTTAAAAAAGCATAAATTTGAGAGTGTTGTAGTATGAGTGGATTAACTTTGTTTAATAGGTGGCATTTACTGTTATTAATTAGTTTGACAGTACTTTCTGTTGTTTTATTAGATCACAGCCAGTTGGATCTTTGGATAAGCCAGCTTTTTTATAATAATGGCTCCTGGATTATCGATAAGTCGCAACAACCTTACCGCTTTATCTTTTATAGACTACCTAAGATTTTAATGCAATTATTAGCGCTTTATCTACTCGCAGTAATTATATTTAGATATCGTCAACAAGCTGCTGATAGCGCTTTATCAAAGCCTAGATCAAATTTGCCAAACCTTCACTTTAATAAACAATTGTATCCGCTAACTGAGGCTGAGTTGTTTTATTTACTTTTTACCCTAAGCCTAATAGCACTTGTATTATCTAACCTTAAAGATATGACTCATGTAGGCTGTCCTAACCACTTGATACCATTTGGAGGAGAGCTACCTTATTTAAGCGTATGGGATAATATACGTGCCAAAACACCCTCTAAATGCTTCCCAGCAGCCCATGCTGGTTTGATATTCTCACTTTATGCGTTCGCTTATATACCGCGGCTGTATCATAATCGGATTAAGATTATTGTTTGGGTTACTGTTTTAGGCTGGGTGATGGGTGGGTATAAAATGCTTATTGGAGATCATTTTTTTAGTCATACTGTCTTCTCTATGTTGTTGGCATGGTCATTGGCTTATGGTATGGGCATGCTGTTTTTTTCTAAAACTAAAGAAGTTTTTTACTTTTAATATAGTAGTTTTGACCACCAAGCTTTACTAACAAGCCAACTGTTAATAACCTAATTAAAGAAAATACCAAATCGTTTATTACTATTAATTTATAATTTATCTCGATAGTGACCGACGATAAGGGGATACTCAACATCTCTTATAAAATCAACAACAAAAAACAATAGTATCCGATCTGTGCATTATTTATCCTATTAATTGGTTTATATTGAAATTAGCTAATACTGATTTATGAGAGCGACCTTATAAAGAGGGCTCTATAAAAAGGCTTTCACAAGCCAATAAAGCCATTAAAAATGAACTCAATAAAATATCTAATAAAATCAACAAAATAATAGGTGAATCATGCAACATTTTTATCCTTTATATTTAGCCAATAAAGCCCATGAAGGTGCAGACGAGGCATTAGAAGTAGTCAATAAGTACAATCAACAAACCGTAGCTGAAGTGGCTCGTGCCGATGAAGAACTATTGGAGGAGGCCATTGCCGCAGGGGTCAAAGCCATTCCGGCTATGCAGGCATTAAAGCCTTATCAAAAACAGCGTATTTTGCTTGACTGTGTGGCCAAATTTAATGAAAGGTTTGATGAGTTTACTGAAGCATTAGTTGCAGAGGGTGGTAAGCCAGAAGGTGCTGCTAAAGCAGAGGTTAAGCGTTTAATTGCCACCTTCCAGTTTGCTGCTGATGCAGTAACTACCCTGTCTGAAGGCGAGGTTATCCCATTAGAGGTTACCGAAGCCGGCTCAGGTTATCACGGATTTAGTAAAAGAGTGCCTATTGGGCTGTGCAGCTTTGTCTCCCCATTTAATTTCCCACTAAACTTAGTTGCTCATAAAATAGCCCCCGCCATTGCTGCAGGGTGTCCTTTTATCCTAAAGCCGGCGAGTTATACTCCTATTGGGGCACTGCTAGTCGCTGAGGTATTGGCCGAAACAGACCTGCCTGAAGGTGCTTTTTCTATCCTACCAATGTCGTCAAAGATTGCCGATAAGTTGGTTACCGATGAGCGTATCAAACTATTGTCCTTCACAGGCTCTGATAAAGTGGGCTGGGATATGAAGGCGCGTGCCGGTAAGAAAAAGGTAGTTCTTGAGCTAGGCGGCAATGCAGCAGTGATAATTGAGCCAGATGCGGACCTAGAAACAGCTCTACCCAGAGTGATTACTGGCGGGTATAGTCAAGCAGGTCAGGTATGTATTAGCGTGCAGCGAGTACTTATTCATAAAGATATTTACTCACAAGTCAAAGACAAGCTTGTGGCCTTGGCCAAAGAGGTCAAAGCGGGCGACCCTATCGATGCTGACGTGGTCATTGGTCCTATGATCGATAAATCAGAGCTGGAGCGGGTGGATCAATGGATTCAAGAAGCGCTGCAAGAAGGGGCTACGTTATTGTGTGGCGGTAAAGCTGAAGGCCCAGTTATGAGTGCCACTATTCTTGAGAATGTGAGTCATGACTCTAAATTATATAAAGACGAAGTTTTTGGTCCTGTCATGATTTTAGAAGCTTATGATGATTTTGATAATGGAATCAAGCTTGCTAATGACAGCCGCTTTGGGTTACAAGTAGGGGTGTATACCGCTAGTATCAAAAAGGCAATGCAGGCCTGGGATACTATTGAAGCGGGCGGTGTAATTATTAATGATGTGCCCACCTTCCGCGTTGATAATATGCCCTATGGCGGTGTAAAAGACTCAGGCTTTGGTCGTGAGGGGGTCAAATATGCCATCGAAGATATGACTGAAATACGTTTGATGGTGGTAAAAGACTAGAGCTCTATAGTCATACAAGTAGCTATAGCTAAGTCATTTATGTATCAGTAACTGATGTATAAGTAATTGATATAAAAACAATAAAAAGCAGCCTTACTCTATGGTAGGGCTGCTTTTTTTGTTAAAGTTTTTAGTTCGATGTTTTTTGGAACTTAAGAATTTGCCATAACTCTTCTTCATTAGCGACTATATCTGCAAGGGTATAGCTGTCCATGACTTGTAAGAAAGCTTGAGTTGCCTGATAAAACACTGACTTTAATTTACAAACTGGGGTTATTTCACATATTTCAGCTGGTTTTTTGGGTGTTTTGACAGGGCTAGGCTGAGTATTCTTGTCCGTTGATTTTGCAGTGATTTGAGCAAAGCAGGGGACCATCTGAAAGTCAGGCTCTGTCTGGCGAATAACTTCACCAAGAATGATGTCTTCTGCAGGTTTGGCCAAACGGATGCCCCCATGTTTACCACGAATACTTTCAATGTAACCAATCTGTGCCAGCTGGTGAATGATTTTAGTTAGGTGACTGCGAGAGATTTGATAGCTATTGGCAATGTCGGTTATCGTTGCTAATGTTTCACTTTCTGGAGTGACAGCAAGGTACATTAAGGTGCGAAGTGCGTAATCACTATAGTTGGTGAGGCGCATATATTTTACCCCTTAGATAAAAAATAGAATAAAAAATTAAAGGGATTAACCGCTTTATTTATCTTGGCTTTAGTCAATACTGTTATAATTGTTGCTAATACGCTCTAGGCGTTAGATAACAGATAGGTAGTGGTCGTTATGATAAATTATATATTGATAGCTCATTTATTAGGAGCGACAATTTGGACTGGAGGGCATTTAATATTATTTTTGGTGGTGCTACCAAAAGCATTAAAAGCTCAAGAGCTGAAGGGTTTAATGGCCTTTGAAGAGCAGTTCGAAAAAATAGGAATGCCGGCCTTGGTTTTACAGATTATAACAGGGTTGTGGATGGTTTATAGACTGTTACCTGATGTTAGTCTGTGGCTTGGTTTTGACAATGATTTAAGTGTGTTAATTACTACAAAATTAACCCTGCTGGCTGCTACCGTTTTGGTTGCACTACATGCCAGATTTAGAGTTATACCTACTTTATCAGTCGCTAGATTGGGCTTCTTTGCTCTACATATTGCCGCAGTCACGCTAT
>JAHHUJ010000036.1 GCA_020024075.1 Psychrobacter sp. | reverse complement strand
GATTTATATTGTGCAGTGGGGCTTCGTTCTATTTGGCTCATCTCTGCCTTTCTTATTCCAAACTGGTGGTTTAGTAGCCATTGGCTTTAGCTTATTTGTGGTAGTTATCGCCTCATTTAGCTTACTACTTGATTTTGATAACGTTGAGCGTGCAGTAGCTGCCGGCGTATCAGAAGACTATGAGTGGGTATTCGGTATCGGTATCTTAGCCACTCTGGTTTGGATGTACTTCGAATTCATGCGCTTATTAAGCCACTTCCAAGACTAATTTGTCTGAACTCAAAGTTAATTATCTTATCAACTTATCAAAACAAGGGGGTTCCAATGGGAACCCCCTTTTCATGTCTCTATTTAACTTTCTTCATCAGCTTTCATCAGTGTTGTCTTATTCTACTTAAGCTCTTTTTAGGCGTAAGGCATTTAATACCACAACCAATGAGCTTAGTGACATACCAATGGCCGCCAACCAAGGTGGCACATAACCAAAAGCTGCTGGCAGTAGCACCACTGAGTTATAGGTCAGTGCCCAGCGTAAGTTTTGTTTAATAATATTCTGCGCTTTATCCGCTATTCGCTTCGCATCATACACCGCAGGTACTTTGCCGTTTAAGATAACACTGTCACTTGAGACTTGAGCTAAGTCAGCAGCGCCGGCAATGGCGGTTGAGATATTCGCCGCTGCCAATACTGGGGCATCGTTAATACCGTCACCGACCATCATCACCACATGACCTTGCTGTTGCAACTCTTTGATATGCTCCACTTTATCACTTGGCGATAAGCCAAAGTAAACCTTATCAACATTTAACTCTTTGGCCACAGTTTGGGCATGCTCACTGGGGTCTCCAGTCAATATTATTGTTTCGATATTCTGAGCTTGCAAGGCAGCAATCATCTCTGCCACCCCTTCTCTAACACTGTCATTAAAATAATACAGTGCCATAGGCTCCCAAACTTCAACCAGCGATTCACCCTCTGAAGCCATGCGGCATCGCGTTAGCATTACCGCAGTACTGGCATTATGCTTTTGTAATTGTAGCGATACTTGTGGCTTATCCGCTGCGTCTGTATCCATATGATTTAAAGCAAAATCAACATGGCCCAAGCGATATTTATAACCGCCTCCAATGTCATTAACCACAGCTTCAACACCACCGGCAGTGTGATGAACCAGCTCAGTGACGGCTGGCAAATGAAGCTGGTAGGCAGCATCGAGTAAGGCACTGGCAATAGGGTGACGACTGCCTACTTCTAAAGCGGCAGCTATCGCTAATAACTGTTCTTGATCCATACGCTGAGCTGAATCTTGCTCTGTATTTTCTGACTCAACAAGCGACTCAAGTGATTCAAGTGGCTCAATGTATAACAAATTGGGCTTACCATAAGTCAAAGTACCGGTTTTATCAAAAGCCACATGCGTAACCTCAGCCAAAGTTTGAATGGTATGACCACGCGTGGTTAAGAAGCCATAGCTTGCCAGCCTATTGGTTGAAACCGTTAAGGCAATTGGGGTGGCAAGTGATAAGGCACAAGGACAAGTGGCCACTAATACCGCGACAGTGGCCCAAAGCGCCTGAGAGGGATCAACGAAGTACCAAGCAATAAAGACAATCACAGCCAATATCAGAATTCTGGCCACAAACCAACGCGCCCATTTATCAGCTTGTTCCGCCACTTTAGGCTTCTCACTAAGCGCTCGGTTCATCAGACGATCAATAAGTGCTATCTGGCTATTCTCGGGTAATTCAGTTACGATCATGACAAATGGCTGACTGTCATTTTGTGATCCACCAATGACCCTATCCCCTCTGTGCTTAACTATAAGCAGACTCTCTCCGGTCAACAAGCCTTGCGATACTGTCGCAGTTTCGCTACACAGTATGCCGTCAGCGACCACCTCACTCCCCGCCTCAATCATAATAACGTCGCCGATATTTAGGGTGTGAGCAGTTACTGTCTCATATTTTGGCGGTTGTGCACTTAAGTCTATATTACTAGCACCAGTTGCATTGCTCTTCTTTTGGGCATCTTGTTGGGTATCTTGCTGTTCAGACAGTTTGCTACGCTTTGCAGTATGGATAAGCTCCCCTAACTGTGCCAGCTTCTGGTGCTCAGCGTCAGTTAAGATCAGAGCATGCTCAGCAGTTTCAATCTTCTGCTCTACCGACTGATTTGGGGCAATATTGGCCTTATCTATTTGCTGTATTAATTGCAGCTCATTACCTAGACGTTGTACCAAAGTTGGCTCAACCACCACCAAATCATTGGCCATATTAGCCGCCTTAAGCCGTGCATTATGCTCGATATAACGCCCTGCCAATAAGAAGAATACAAACATACTGACTGAGTCGTAATAGGTCTCACCTTGCCCAGAAATAGTGGCGTATAAACTGGCAAAGAAGGTCACAATTAAAGCGATACTAACCGGCACATCCATGTTGACCTGACGGATTTTGATTGCCGACCAAGCCGAAGTAAAAAATGGCACCGCACAGTAAAAGAAGACAGGCACACTAACGAACAGCGAGACCCAGCGCAGAAAATCCCTCTGTTCAACCAGCATTCCACTGTAGCTGGTGTAGTTGCCAAAATACATACCGACCGCAAACATCATAGCTTGCATTGCCCCTAGAGCAGCAATACCAAGGCGAATCATCATCTTTTTATTATTACGCTCTAGCATCGCTTCATGGGTATCTTGACGATAAGGCTTGGCGTCATAGCCTATCTGATTAATAGTGGCCAAAATATCACTAATAGGCAGCTTGTCTTCATTCCATATCACTCGCATACGCTGATTGGTTAAGTTCACCTGACATTTATCAACCCCAGGCATCTCATACAGCCTAGTTTCAATTAGCCAAGTACAAGCAGCGCAGCGTAAGTTATTTACTGAAAGCTCAGCCACCGACTTTCCATCAGCGGCGTAGACAAATTGAGCTTGAATGTCCTCATGGTCATAAGCCCTTAAGCGCTCTAACTCAGTCGGCATACTCGCTGTACGGTTAATCTCCGAGCGATCGAGGTAATACTGTTCAAGCCCAGCTTCTACAATACTCTCAGCGGCCAATTGACAGCCCATACAGCACATCAATCGATCTTCACCTAGGATATGAGCAGTAAATGGCGGCTCTGGCACAGGTTCAGCACAGTGAAAGCAACACCCTTCAGGCGGCAGTATCAAATTATTGATGTCCTCGCTCAAGTAATTCAATGACATCTGCTTGCTCGCCCCTGCTTCTGACCCCTTGTCAGAATAGGCTGAGTTAGAGGAATTATCGGTACTAGAGTGGGTAGGCTGGGTAGAACTATTTTTAGGATGAGTCATAACATTATTCACAACAAATTGTCGCAGTAAAGATACTATCTATTGTATCAGGTCTTAAGAACTAAGCACTGTTATCTGAGTAGAAGCTATCAATATCTAGCCTATGTTTGGGCTGAGTTATGGAAAAGCAGTGAAAACCTAGTTTTAAATTACAATAGCCTAGTATTAAACAGCATTTACATTGAAAAAAAGGCTGTTTTCCGTCATTATAATCAGGTCTTTTTTATGTTGGTAAAACTATCGTGCATCATAAACCTTCTTTAGCAAAATCTCGTGTTTCCAAATCATCAACTCCCTCTTTAAACACCCTCACAGGCAAAACTCCAAATCCTGAACAACAAATAGGCTCAGTGCTTGGTTTTCTCCTACTGATTATCATCATTGTCGGTATGGTAGTCCTTGCTATGTATTTAATTAAGCAAGATAGAGTCATTACCGCTAAATTTGAAGGTAAGCGCTGGAATATCCCAGCCAAAGTCTACTCGCAACCTCTTGAGTTATACCAAGGTGCTACCCTAACCAGTAGGAATTTAGACTCTTGGTTAGAGATGCTAAATTATAAATCTAGCTCAAACTATAATCGTACCGGCACTTACACTAAATCCTCAGGTCAGTATGTAATTCATACTCGAGGCTTCCAGTATAGTGCCAGTGACGTTGATCCTGAACAGGTTATCAAGATTAAAATTCAAGACTCAAAGGTTACCAGTATTCAAAGCACCCAACCTAATGATACTGGAATTGTACGCATTGAGCCGGTGACTATTGGCGGTATTTATCCAGATAATAATGAAGATCGTATCGTACTACCCATCTCTGAGATTCCACAGCCGCTTATTGATGCCTTAATCTCTACGGAGGATAGAGGATTTTATCAGCACAAAGGGGTGTCATTAAAAGGCATTGGCCGCGCACTTTATAATAATTTGCAAGGCGGCTCTATGCAGGGTGGATCGACCATCACCCAGCAATTGGTAAAAAACTTCTACCTTAACTCAGACCGCACCATAAAACGTAAAGCCAATGAAGCAGTTATGGCTTTATTATTAGAGATGCATTACAGCAAAGATGAGATTTTACAAACCTATCTGAATGAAATTAACTTAGGTCAAAACGGCAACCGCTCTATAAATGGCTTTGGGTTAGCGGCGCAGTTTTATTTCAATCAACCGCTAAAAGAGTTACGAGTTGATCAGCAAGCGCTACTGGTCGGCTTGGCGAAAGGCACCAGTTACTACAACCCTCGCCGTAACCCTGAACGGGCTTTAGACAGACGAAATACCGTTTTGGCGAATATGTTGGCTACTGGCAAATTAGACCAACAAACTTATGAAGAGGCCATCGCACAACCCCTTGATGTGGTCGAAAAACCTAATGTGGGCAAAAGCCGTTTTCCAGACTTTTTGGATATAGTAAAACGCGAGCTGCAATCAAACTATCATCCAGAAGACCTAAAAAATGAAGGGCTACGTGTTTTTAGTACTTTAGACCCTATTGCTCAGTTTGCTGCTGATAATGCGGTAGAAAAGCAGCTGTCAGCACTACGCAAAAAAAGCAGTAAAACCAAGCCGTTACAAGCAGCTTTATTGAGTGCCAATCCCGCTTCAGGCGAGCTGGTCGCCGCCGTTGGTAGTGGTAGTGAGTTTACTGGATTTAACCGTGCGGTAGATGCTAAGCGTCAAGTCGGTTCACTGTTGAAGCCTTTTATTTATATGACCGCTCTTGAAAGTGGTAAGTACAATCTTGCCAGCCCTGTCAATGACAGCCCAGTAACCTTAACCTTGTCCGATGGCAGCAGCTGGACCCCCAAGAACTATGATGGGGTGGATCATGGCTATGTACCTTTGACCACAGCGTTGGCTAAGTCCTACAACCAAGCGGCTGTCAATACCGGAATAGAATTTGGGGTGGGCACCCTTGTCAATCAGATGCATCGCTTGGGCATTAATGAAAAAATCCCAACCTACCCCTCCTTGTTATTAGGCTCAGTTGAGCTAAGTCCTATGGATATGCTAGGCATGTATCAAGTTTTGGCAGCAGGTGGGTTCCGCACTCCTATTATCAGTATCCGTACTGTGGTAGATGACAGAGGCAGCATCTTACAGCGCTCTGGATTTGACACTAAGCGTAGTGTCCCCCCTGATGTCAACTATCTAACCAACTATGCCCTACAAGAAGTGGTTAGAAACGGCACAGCAAGCTCATTAAAGTCTTTGGGTAGCAACCTTAATTTAGCAGGCAAGACGGGAACCACCAATGATTACCGAGATGCTTGGTTTGCAGGCTACAGTGGTAACTACGTCAGTGTGGTCTGGGTAGGCCGAGATGACAACAAGCCCATTGGCCTAAGCGGTGGCAGTGGTGCCCTACCTTTATGGAAAGACTTTATGGGCCGCTTACGTCTAACACCTGTCGAGTTAGTACAGCCCGATAGTGTTGAATGGCTTTGGTTAGAAAATGGCACCGGCAAGCTGTCTCATGAAAGCTGTCAAGGCGCCAGATATTTACCTGTACTGTCAAGGTATTTACCACAAGAGGCCAGTGACTGTGCCTTGGAGCTATATCAACAAGAGCAATCACGTAGACAGCTACAGTGGCTTAATGATCAGCGTAAAGCGCTACTGAATCAAAGTCGTGAGATTGATAGTGTCCAAGAAGGCATGCCCTCTACTGGTATTAACGGTGAAAATAATGAAGGCAACACCCCTTTACAAAATGAGCAAGGTGACGCTTCAAACAACAATAACAGTGAGAATACAGGCGACACTTGGTATGATAAAGCTTTAGAATGGTTTTAACTGCCAATCTAAATTTAACTGTTTCAAAATCGTATTTATGAGCGTAACAAAGCTGATTCATCACTGAGTCGGCTTTGCTCATTGTCTGCCCCTAACTTACTACCAATTTGGATTGAAATTATGTCTATGCAATCCCAAGTATCTGTTACAAAAGCGGCAACAGTAGCTAAAACTTCTGTCAAAGTTAGCCCTTTCAAGTCATTACTAATGAGCTCAGCCCTTAGCGTACTTATGGTGGGTGCGCTGACGGGATGCCAAAGCACTGGTGGCTTATCATCCCCCTCCTCGGTGACTATTACCCAGCCCACCAGTCAATCCAGCCCAAACACGGCTCCTGTTTCAGACTCCTCTTCTCCCGCATACCAAGGCTTAGAAGATGACTACCCTATCTCGCAGGCAGAAGACGATACTGGTACTATGGTACTAGATTCGGGAGTTGAGCTGCATCGCACTGAACATAGTGAAGCTCCAACCTCTGCTAAAGACACCGCTAATCCTAACACTGTGGGCCAAACCAGACCCACCTCTCCTGCTCCCTCTAGCCCTATTGTCACCAATGACGCTCCGATAGTTAAGCCACCTGTAACAGATGCCAAAACAGTACAGCAGAGCTTACTTGAGCAGGCGCGTCAAAATTCAAAAAAATCAACTAATAAGCCCGCCACTATCCAAGACGGTAGCAATCTTCCGGCTTTTCAAAAGCTAATGGACACTGGCGTTGAGCAATTACGTCAAGGACAAGTCTCTGCCGCTCAGGCCACTTTCACCCGAGCGCAGCGCTTAGCCCCTCAGTCCTCAGCGGTTTATTTCTACTTAGGCCAAGTGGCTTTAAAACAAAACCAACCATTGAAAGCAGAAGCTATGGCTCGTCGTGGGTTAGTTGTCGCTCAGAGCGAAGCTAGAAAAAGAGCCTTATGGCAAGTTATCTTGCTAGCTGGACAGGCACAAGGCAACACTCGAGTTATTAAGGAAGCAAAAGCTGCCCTATCAAGATAAAGGCTATCAACCTAAGTAGTATCACGTTAAAATATATGGTTTTATAAAGTTTATTTACCCTAAGGATCATTATGGATTGGCAGCAATTACACCTGCAGTGTGCAAAGCAAGATGTGGACTTGGCTGAAAGCCTTTTATTAGAAGAAGGCGCGCTTTCAATTAGCTTGGAAGATGCTGGAGATCAGCCTTTGTTTGAGCCTCTACCTGGCCAGTCTCCTTTGTGGGACGAAGTTATCTTAACTGGCCTATTCTCAGCAGATAATGCGCAAAATATTGAAGCGGCAGCACAGACCATTGCTGTCCAAGTTAATGCCCGACGCGTCTGGACCACAGCCCTTGCCGATACCGATTGGGAGCGCGAGTGGATGTCACATTACGCCCCTATTGAATGTACCAACAATTTATGGATTGTTCCTAAGTGGATGACCCCTCCTAATCCAGAGGCGATTAACATCATGATGGATCCAGGCTTAGCCTTTGGTACTGGCTATCACGCTACTACCCGCCTATGCCTAGATTGGCTAACTGACCAAGATTTATCAGACAAAATCGTTATTGACTATGGTTGTGGCTCAGGCATCTTAGGCATTGCTGCTCTACTACTGGGTGCCAAGCAAGTTTACAGTGTCGACATTGACCCTCAGGCCGTTTTAGCAACTAAGCAAAATGCTGAGCGTAATGGCGTAGATAAGCAGTTACAAGCCTTCTTACCTGAAGACTTTGCCAAAGCTTTCGAAGCTGGGGACATTGCTAAAGCAGATATTATCACTGCAAATATCTTAGCCAAACCTTTAATGGAGTTGGCCCCTTATCTGGCCACTTTAATCAAACCTCAAGGCGGCATTGTGCTGGCAGGTCTAATCTCCGAGCAGCTAGAAGATGTCATTAATGCCTACCAGCCTTGGTTCAATCTAGATACCCGTCACTCTTATGATAAGAATGACAACCATGATGATTCCCATTGGCACCGCTTATCAGGTACTTTTAAAGGTTAATTGCATTGGCCTAACTTGATGGGACACATCCTTAAGGTTTAAGTTAAGGTCTAAATTAAAATTTAAACACCCTTTTATTCACTATTAGATTTATTATAAAGCTATGGACAACCAAACCTCTTCTTTAAGTGACATAAGCCCTTTAGCTAACAGTAGCGAATGCCGTATGCCGCTTCATTTTTATGTGCAACAAGCGGTTGAGCAGTATTTTATAGAGCTTGAAGGAGAAACAGCAACCAATCTATACCAGACCATACTGCAAGAAGTTGAAAAACCACTACTGGAAGTTGTGCTTGAGCAAACCCAGGGCAATCAGTCTAAGACCGCTTTAATATTGGGATTAAATCGAGGCACTTTGCGTAAGAAGATGCAGCAGTATGGTTTGATGTGATCTTTTTATTTTATTTTTATATTTTTTTAAAATTAACTTTTTATATTAGCGACAAAACAGATAGTTCGACAACAAGCTTTGCTCCTAGTGGGTTAAAGTTTTGTCATATTTTCAATTTTGCTCTAATATATTCGGGTCTTAACCTATTACGGTTAAGACAATTACTAAAAACCCACGATGATTTCAGAATCTAATCACCCTTTTTATCGTATACACTATGGGAAAAACTATGTCTGATAAGCCGTACGCTCTTATTTCTGTTTCTGATAAAGCTCAAATCGAAAGCTTTGCCAAAGGTCTAATTGAAGCAGGATATGATTTATTATCAACAGGTGGTACTTATCGCCTACTGTCTGAAAATGGCATCGCAGTAACTGAAGTAGCAGACTACACTGGCTTCGCTGAAATGATGGACGGCCGTGTTAAAACCCTTCATCCAAAAATTCATGGCGGTATTTTAGGCCGTCGTGGTCAAGATGATGCCGTCATGAACGAGCACGGTATTCGCCCTATCGACTTGGTTGTGGTCAACCTATATCCTTTCGCCCAAACCGTTGCAAAACCAGATGTCACTAAAGCAGATGCTATTGAGAACATCGATATTGGTGGCCCAACAATGGTTCGCTCTGCTGCTAAAAACCATGAATATGTGGCTATCGTTACCAATCCTGCAGACTACGATTCTATTTTAAAAGAACTAAAAGAAGCGGGTAGCCTATCGCAAAAGACCCGTTTTGATTTGGCAGTTAAAGCCTTTGAACACACCGCTCACTACGATGGTATGATTGCTAACTTCTTAGGCAGCCGCTTACAGTCTTTTGAAGAGCCAGATAACTTTGCTCGTACTTTCAACCTACAATTGAAAAAAGCTCAAGATCTACGCTATGGTGAAAACCCGCATCAGCAAGCCGCTTTCTACGTAGAAGAGAATGGCTCAGGCGAAGGTAGCATCTCTACCGCGAAGCAGCATCAAGGTAAAGAGCTGTCTTACAACAACATCGCTGACACCGATGCCGCTTTAGAATGCGTAAAATCATTCTCTGAATCTGCTTGTGTGATTGTTAAGCATGCTAACCCTTGTGGTGTGGCAATCAATGCTGATCAAACTGAAGCTTACAAAACTGCTTTTAGCACTGACCCTGAGTCCTCATTTGGTGGCATCATTGCCTTCAACCGTCCGTTAACTAAACAAACTGCTCAAGCTATCGTTGACACTCAATTTGCGGAAGTTATTATTGCACCAAGTCTAGAGCAAGGTGTACTTGAAATTACTGCTGCGAAGAAAAATGTCCGTGTCTTGACTTGTGGCGACTTACCTAACCCACAAAATCGTGCTGCTCAGTTTGACTATAAACGTGTGACCGGTGGCTTACTGATTCAAAACCAAGACTTAGGCTTAATTACTGCCGATGACTTGCAAGTAGTGACCGACTTAAAGCCAACTGCTGAACAGTTAGAAGATCTTCTATTTACTTGGACTGTGGCCAAATATGTGAAATCTAATGCCATTGTCTATGGTAAAGATAAGCGTACAATCGGTGTGGGTGCCGGTCAGATGAGCCGTGTCAACTCAGCTCGTATTGCGGCTATTAAAGCTGAGCATGCTAAGCTTAAGACTGAAGGGGCTGTTATGGCATCAGATGCCTTCTTCCCATTCAGAGATGGCATTGATAACGCTGCTGAGGTGGGCATTAAGGCCATTATTCAACCAGGGGGTTCAATCCGTGATGATGAAACCATTGCTGCTGCTAATGAGCACGGTATCGCTATGGTATTCACCGGTATGCGCCATTTCCGTCACTAATTGACGCTGTTCTATAAGCAAGCTTATTTTATTAGTTGATTAAATAAAAAAATACCGCTTCAATTTAATTGAAGCGGTATTTTTTTGGTCTGCTAAAACTTAAATGGTTTAAATCAACCATAATGAGTAATGAGATTAGCCTTACCCTCCGCCCACCTCATTAATTACTTTGTCATTCTTCTCGATTTTTGTAGCGCCTTTTAAGTACTCTACATAATCGCTGAAGTACTCTTGACCACGGATACTTCTCATATCAAACATTGCTTGAGAAAGCTCAGCTGCTGGCACATCCTTCATAGAACCCTTAGTGATAGGACCCAATACTAGGACAGATGCCCCATCTTTGGTTGCCTCAGAAACAGCCACTAGCTTACCATTGGTACTGTCTTTACTAAACGCAATGGCTTGTTCCTTAGCTGTTAGCAATGGGCTTTGACGATTGACATTACCTAAAGACTGGAATTTAGCTTGGACAGCCTCCACTCCTTTATCATTCACCACTTTACTGATATTTTTAGCGGCTGCTAAAGCTTGAGCACTGGCTTTTTGCTGCACTAGAATATTTTTGACTTTCCCAGTAGCTTGCTGCAACGTCAAAGGCTTAACTGGACGATAGTTAGAGGACTGAACCCACAGTGTGCCATTATTGATTTTAATGCTGGCACTCACCGACTCATCATGAATAGCAAAATCATCAAAGGCCGCTTCAATAACCGCTGGTTGAGATAGAACTGTTTTATTGTCTTGTTTAGTGTAATCTTTGATTTTCTGCACACTTAGCTCTTCTTGCTGTGCAATATCTTCAATACCCACCCCATCAATAGCCATCTCGTTAATACGGGTAATCTTATCAGCGATTAGCTCTTCACGCTTTTGACGTTTGGCCTGTGCCACCAGCTCCTCGCGCATACTGTCTAAACTTGGAATACCCTCACCAGACATTTCAGTCACTTTAAATAACTGATAACCAAAGCTGGTTTTAACAGGAGCCGAAACCTGACCTTTACTTAACCCTTCAATGGCTTGGGCAACTTTTGCACCATCCGCCCCAAATACTTCAGGCTTAAAGGTACCAACATCACCCCCTTTGGCGGCACTGACTGGATCTTCAGAGAATTCTTTGGCCAATGTAGAAAAGCTTTCTCCCTTTTTCAAACGGCTTTCAATTTGCTGTATGGTTTTTTGGGCATTGTCACCTGTCACCAAAATTTGACTGATCTTTTGGCTGTAATCACCCACATAGTTGGCTTTGAACGCATCATACTGTGCCTGAACTTCTTCTTCTGTCACATCTTCAACAGCTACTTTGCTTGGATCAAGTTGAATATACGCCAAATCAACCATAGCGGCACTATTCAGCTCATTTTGATGCTCATTATAGTAGTCTTCAATCTCTTTGTTAGACACAGACACTTGATCTTTGTACTGCTCCCAAGGCAAACGATATACCCACACATCTCTAGTTTCTAGCTGTAGAGCCAGCAAATCATTAATCTCAGCTTCTGGGTAAAGTGCTGTTTGTGCCACACTGGCATAAAGCTGCATTAAATTTAGCTGTTGACGATACTGCGCAAATAACTGGTCTTTGGTTATCCCTTGCTGCTGCAGTGCAAAAGCAAAGCGATCATTTGAGAACTGACCATTTTCGTCTAAGAACTGAGGGTCTTGTAACAGCAAGTTGTTGATAACCTGATCTGATACGTGCATGCCCAACTGTTCTGATTGGTTTCTAAGTAAAGCTCGATTGATTAGGCTTTCTAGAACTTCATGATTTAGGGCATTGGTATTGATTGCACTGGCTTCTACACCATTTTGTAGTAGTTCATTTCTGCGATTATTTATAGCATCTTGGTATTCAGCGCGGCTAATCGTTTGATCACCTACCTTAGCCACATCATTTGCATTTGCTGACCCCGTAAAATAGCTCTCAAGGCCCAAAATTACCAAAGGTGATAAACAAAGCATTAAGAAAATTCTACCAGGCCAACTTTTTAGAAAATTACGTATCGATTCCATAGTACATATCAGTCATAAGTTAATAAGAGGTTAACGCAATATCATACGTGAAAATAAGGTCCGACACAAAAAAAACGCACCCTAAGGTGCGTTATTGTCTGCAATCAGACATGGTACTCGCTAAACTTAGCACATAGTCGGCTTAGTTTAAGCGATCTTTAAGGCCTTTACCTGCTTTAAAGTGTGGTACACGGCTTGCTGGAATCTGAAGCTCATCACCAGTCTTAGGGTTACGGCCAGTACGCGCTTTACGGTCTTTAACGCTGAATGTACCGAAACCTACTAATGAAATAGTGTCGTTATTTTCTAGAGCTTCACCAACACTTTCCATCATAGCATTAAGAGCGTCAGCAGCTTGAGTTTTGTTCAGACCACTTTTCTCAGCGATGCTATCTACTAATTCTGATTTATTCATAGAGACTTCCTTTAAAATGATTTAAATTCGGAGGTAAATTCTATCGCTTAAAAACTAAATAAGCAATAACCAAGCCCTTAAATACTACACATCAGTGCAAAAAAAGTGCACCATTTCAAATTTTAGTATTTTCTGATAGCAGGCAAAATGCTGCTTATTTTTCAAGTTA
>JAHHUJ010000035.1 GCA_020024075.1 Psychrobacter sp. | reverse complement strand
CTGAATGGTCTGAATAGCTTTGATAATCTTAGCCTCTAAGCTAACTAAGGGTCTTCTTAACAGCGTGGAGTGCATAACCACACCGCCCAATAATGCGATAAAACAGCCCAATATGGTGTCCAAAAATCTAGCTTGTACTATGCCTTGATAAGCCATAGATCCAGCGTTAGACAAATCAGGATTTCCCCTACCATATTCAGCAATAAATATGGTTAATGGCGTAATCATAATCACTGCCAAAGCATAATGGCGAGTAATGATGGTTTCTATCCAGACAAACATCATAAATATGGCGACTGACACGCCAATATCTGATAATGACAAGGACAATAAGAACCAAGCCACAAAGACCCCAATCCCTGTCCCCAAAATTCTATGCAGCTGTTTGATCCACATAGTACGCAAATGCATACCTTGCATAATAACGTAACAACTGACAGGCACCCAATAAGGGTATGACATCTCTAACCACAAAGCTATCTCCAGTGACAACACGACAAAGGCACTGACAATGATACTTTCTGTCACTAGGCCAGACTCATAACGATAGTTATTATCTACCGGCTGTGCAGGAGGACGCACAATCCATAGATTATAAAATAGCGACATCACCCAAGCATAAACTGCCCCTGCTGCCACAATACCAATCTGTGGTAACACATCAGACCAGTCTACCGGCTTAAAGATAGCAATCACTGAAGCCATTAAGATAAACATACCTCCTGGTGGAGGCATACGTAGATAACGCCCTATCATCACCATAGAAAAAGCTATCAAAGCAAACAGCAGCATTCGAAAATCTGGCAGGTTGTGAGCCACAAGACCTAAGCTGAAGCTACTAACCATAATGATATCCATAAAAAACAACAAGGTCTGACGCTGGCGTACATTACCTGCCCGAGGCTGGTTCAGAAATATCATGGCACCCAGTGAGGCCAATATCCCTAACGGCAACTGGTCAAATAAAGCCCCGATAAAAATAGTGGAAGCAATGGTAAAAGCGGCTGCTAACCCCACGTACAAAGGTCTAATCTTCGGTTTAAGTTTAAATAAATGGTCCGCCTCTTCTCTAGCAAGTTGTTTTAAACGCTGTTTTATCATAAAAAAGAATTACTCACAGAGTGATTTTTAAAAGGAGAGTCTACGGTCTGCCTAGCTTTTCTATGGGCAGTCGAATATTTGTCTATGGGCAGTCTAATGCTCGATGGTCAGATAACCTTTGGTAAAAAAACCACTTGGTTGTCACCAAAAAAATCTTATGCTGACATTTCAATAACAGGAGTACAACACTACTACTGATTTAAGTTAATACTATAAGAGAAGACTCTGTTGCAATGACTATCTAATTTAATCTAAGCCACGCACTAGTCTAAGCCACGCACTAACCTAAGCTCTAAGCCAAACACTAGCTAAGACGAAGCATGGCAACTATTGGCCATCATAAAGCAGACCCTACTCGATAACATGGAGGTTTATCTAATAATAGATTTATGCAGTATTGTACCTATCCATAGACACTATCTCCATAGACACCACCGTGACTGGTTTTTTTTGAACAAAAACAAACTTATTTCTATAAAACAATAGTTCACTCATGAATAATAGTTATAAATCATAGGTTTTTAGATTAATTGAGCTTATACTAAAATTGATATTGACTATTCACACATTACTTTGCTCTGAGTTAATAATACCTTTGCAACAGCTATACATTTATTATTAGAAGAGAATCTACTATGCTAAGTTATAAAGCCCCACTTCGTGATATGAAGTTCTTATTAAATGACGTTTTTGATTACCAAACGCATTATAAGGATTTAAGCAATGGCGAAAATGCCGATCCAGAAACTGTAGATATGATTCTACAAGGTATGGCTGATTTCGCTGAAAACGTTATTAGCCCATTATATCAGCCAGCAGATGCTGAAGGCTGCCACTTCAAAGATGGCGTTGTGACCACTCCTAAAGGCTTTAAAGAAGCTTACGACCAGTTCGTAGAAGGTGGCTGGCAAGGTATTTCGTACCCAGAAGAGTACGGCGGTATGAATTTACCAATGTCATTAAACCTTATCAAGTCTGAAATGATTGGTACGGCTAACTGGCCATGGGCAATGTACCCAGGTCTAACTACTGGCTGTATCAACACCTTAATGCAGTATGGTACAGAAGAACAAAAAGACACTTACCTGCCAAAATTAGTAGAAGGTACGTGGTCAGGTACTATGTGTCTAACTGAGCCACAAGCGGGTACTGACTTAGGTCAAGTAAAAACCAAAGCAGTGCCACAAGAAGACGGTACTTACAAAATAAACGGTACCAAAATCTTCATCTCAAGTGGTGAGCATGACCTAACTGACAACATTATCCACATCGTTCTAGCGCGTCTTCCAAATGCTCCTGAAGGTACTCGTGGTATTTCACTATTTATCGTACCTAAGTTCAATATTAATGAAGAAGGTGAAGCGGGCGAGCGTAACGGCGTAAGCTGTGGTTCAATTGAGCACAAAATGGGTATCGCCTCATCAGCCACTTGTGTTCTAAACTTTGACGACGCAACAGGTTACCTAATTGGTGAACCACATCGTGGTCTTAAAGCGATGTTCACCTTCATGAACACTGCCCGTATCGGTACTGGTATCCAAGGTCTTGCTCACTGTGAGCTTGCTTTCCAAAACGCCCTACCCTATGCCAAAGAACGTCGCTCAATGCGTACTCTATCAGGCGTAAAAGAGCCTGAAAAAGTAGCAGATGCTATCATCAATCACGCTGACGTACGTCGTATGCTATTAACCATGAAGTCGTTCGCTGAAGGCGGCCGCTCAATGATTTATCATGCTGCTCGCTATGCAGACAAGATGTCTCAAGGTATCGCAGAAGCCAATGATGAAGAGTTTGAAAAGTGGGATGACAAGCTAGGTTTCTATACTCCTATCCTAAAAGGCTTCTTAACTGAGCTAGGTATTGAAGCGGCGAAAGAAGGCCAACAAATATACGGTGGTCACGGTTATATTAAAGAATGGGGCATGGAGCTAATCGCTCGTGATGCTCGTATTGCGACTCTTTATGAAGGAACCACTGGCGTACAGGCTCTTGACCTTCTAGGCCGTAAAGTTATCTTACAATCAAAAGGTAAGATCATCCGTGATTACACTTCAGGTATCATGAAGTGGTGTGGTGACTACGCTTTAGACAAAAATATGCGTAAATTCGTTTGGGCCTTAACTAAGCTATGTGCTGAGTGGAACACCCTAACTGTACGTCTAATGCTAAGCGCTCGTAAAGACCGTGAAATCATCTCAGCAGCTTCTGTAGATTACTTAATGTACTCAGGCTACGTGATGATGGCTTACCACTGGGCACGTATGGCGGCCGTAGCTTATGACAAGCTAGAAAATGGTGGTGTTGAAGCGCCAGAATTCTACAAAGCTAAAATTCAGACTGCTGAATTCTACTTTGATAAGATTTTACCACGCACATCAGGTCATGCTGAAAGCATGGTAGCGCCAAGCTCGTCTATGACTGATATGGACATCGAGCACTTTGCATTCTTAGACTAATCTATCAGCTATTTAGCGCCTAGATTACACAAAGAACCGCTCTATTTATTAGAGCGGTTTTTTTGTCTTTAGGTTTTGAGGTTAACAAGCAAGCTAAATTGCAAAAAGCTAGGTACGAGTAGCCTGCTTCAAAGTTTGCTCATCTCGAGTAGCGATAGCGGCCAACAGCACCGGAAGGATAAACGGCCCTATCGCCCATAAGCCAATCTGTATATACAGCAAGGCCCCAATAAGAGCGCCTACCGCAAAGCTTGCCACGATGGTGAAGCTGTGCTTTAAGCTGACAAAATTGCAGTTATTACGATCAAATATATAATCTGACAAATCAATACCTAACTGCGTGGTATTACCGGTCATAAGTAAGGTCGAGCTCATTTTACCCATTACGGTTTTACTCGCTGTATTACGAATGGCAAAAGCTATCAAACCCAAAAATCCAGTGAAGGCTACTTCTAGAGTACCGGGTTTATTAAACGGACCAAAGTAGACTGCTGATAAAAAGAAGGCCGCCAAAAAAGCCACTTCGGCAAATAACAAATCACTTAATATTAGTTTATTAGCTTTGCGCTTTTCGATAATCCGTTTGGTGACGATTACCGTCAATAAAAACACTGGCACAGCGCCAAGCTTAATCCATAGCCCACTTCCCCCTTGCACTATTCCAGCACCGGCCATTACTAAGTTTCCGGTCACATGGTTGGTAAAGAAACCAAATAGGCCAACAAAACCTATGGTATCAATAGCCCCACCTACTACGGTCAACATCACCGGTATCTTATATTGCTGCCAGAAAGTAACCTGCTCTGGGGGACTGACTTTCCCCTCTATAATTTGCTCATTGCTTTGAGTCTTATTCGCACACATGGTCGCACCTTATTATTTTAGATTTTACTTTTTGGATTTTCACCGCACTAAAAGCGCCACTATTAACTACAAAATCCCGCTGAAAGTTGATTTCATCGGGATTTTGAGCAGCTTATAGTAGTAAACTTAGTACGCTATGTTGCTGGATTAAATGTTGCTGGATTAAGCACCATGATTAAACTGCCCAGCAAGAGCAGCCAAAAGCACCAAAGAAGTCTTTTAGATTCGACACTGGTGCATTTGACTTCCAAGCTTTAGCGTGGTTGTGTCCATGTATGCTACAAGCACTAGAGCAGCCACAAGAGGCAGCCATAGCAGCATGATTTTGCATCGGTGCTAGAGAGTTTTTGCCCGCACCCTCTGGGTCTGCCCAAGCCGCATAGCCTCCATATTTGTTCACTGGTGACCAGTCAGGCATAGCAGGTGGCACTGGGCTGTCATAGTCTGAGAACTCGCCTGCCCCAAATACCGGCTTACCACCAACCACAGTTAAATCAGAAGTTAGAAATGGGATTTCATTTTCAGGGACTTTAAAGAAGTCTTTATTGGGTACGATGAAGTCGGCTAGATGCCCCTCTTCAATACGGCCACGCTGTCCTTCTTCATTAGTAAACCAAGCCACTTTTTCAGTCCACATACGTAGAGCAGTCTCACGGTCTAATAAGTTATCTTGATCATAAAGCTGCATACCACCAACGGTTTGACCACTGATTAACCATGATAGTGATACCCACGGGTTGTAAGAGGCAACACGAGTAGCATCAGTACCAGCAGATACGTTCACTCCGCTGTCTAGCATTTGCTTAACGGGCGGTGTATTTGAAGCGGCGGCTGTGCCATAACGCTCAGCGAAGTATTCTCCTTGATAGGCCATACGGTGCTGTACCGCAATACCACCACCTAGCTCAGCAATACGGTCGATTGACTTCTGCGAGATGGTTTCTGCGTGGTCAAAGAACCAGTTTAAGCCCTCAAAAGGAATCTCTTTATTCACCTTTTCAAAGACATTTAAGGCACGGTCAATGGTTTCATCATAAGTGGCATGTAAGCGCCAAGGCCATTTGTTTTGGGCAAGTACACGCACCACCTCTTCAAGATCTTCCTCCATATTAGCTGGCATCTCAGGACGAGGCTGACGGAAGTCTTCGAAGTCAGCGGCAGAGTAGACCAACATCTCCCCTGCCCCATTGTGGCGGAAGTAGTCATCACCTTGCTTATAAGTAACCGAAGAAGTCCAGTTTAGGAAGTCTTCTTTTTCCTCTTTGGGTTTTTGGGTAAATAAGTTGTAGGCCATACGCACCGTTAACTGACCTTCATCATGCAGCTTCTGTACCACTTCATAGTCGTCAGGGAAGTTTTGTGAGCCACCACCAGCATCAATAATACCGGTAACCCCTAAGCGGTTTAGCTCACGCATAAAGTGGCGTGTAGAGTTCAATTGATACTCAAAGGGCAGCTTAGGGCCTTTGGCTAGAGTCGCATAAAGAATCGACGCATTTGGTTTTGCAAGTAGTAAACCTGTTGGATTGCCTTTACCGTCACGTTGTATTTCGCCCCCTGGAGGCTCTGGCGTGTCTTTGGTGTATCCCACAGCACGTAGTGCTGCTGCGTTAAGCAGGGCACGGTCATATAGGTGTAGGATAAATACCGGCGTGTCAGGGGCAACGGCGTTAATTTCATCAATGGTTGGTAAACGCTTTTCTACAAATTGATTTTCGGTAAAGCCGCCCACCACACGTACCCACTGAGGGGCTGGTGTTTTAGCGACTTGATCTTTTAGCATCGCCATTGCGTCCGCTAACGAGCGGACACCGTCCCAACGCAGTTCCATATTGTAGTTTAGACCACCACGGATAACGTGCGTATGATTATCAAATAATCCTGGAAGGACACTGCGGCCCTTTAGGTTGATAGACTTAGTAGCACTGCCTGCTAAATCAAGAACTTCAGAGTCTGTGCCCACTTTTATAAAGCGCCCCTCTTTAATGGCCACAGCTGTTGCAGTGGGGTTCGCACGATCAAGCGTGGTTATATTACCGTTATAATAAATAATGTCTGGATGTGTCATAGTATTGTCCTATCGAAATTAGCAGAAACAGCCTTTTTGGTAATTAGCCTTACAGCAATTTGTGGTCATAATATATAGAGCCGTTTGTAATCCTATAATTTATGATTCTATAAACAGCCTAAAACTGCATTTATTTGTAGTATTTAGCCATTACCTGTCTCTTCTGAGGATTGAGCTGTCTTTGGTGCCTCAGTGCTTTGTATCTGAGCTGATTGGCCTTGATCTGACTGGTTAAAGAGGTGCTGCTTAGCAAAGGGCATCAACTGTTCACCCAGCAACATACCCAATAACCCAATTAGCGCCCATGTTGGGGGTGCAGGTGAACGAACATTGACCAGACTATAAAACACACCTACTACAATTCCGACAATCAATGAGGCAATATAAATTCTCATAATTTATACCTTATACTCGGATGATATAAAAAAAGGACTAACCAAGTAGAGAGCAGCATCTTGGCTAGCAACTTCTCACACTCGATTAATCCTTTTACAGCCCGTTAAGTTGGGGCTTAACCAGTTAAATCATTAGCCTAATGCAGGGACTACTTAGCTGGGTTAGGGCCAATTAGCTCACCATGCTCTACACGTTCAGGCGCGCCGTGAACCATAGTATAAGCATAGTCAACACCCATACCATAAGCACCTGAGTGCTCTCTTACGATGTCCATTACTGCATCATAAGTGTCTTTTTTCGCCCAATCACGTTGCCACTCAAGAAGCACTTGTTGCCAAGTCACAGGAATGACACCCACTTGTATCATGCGGTCCATAGCATATTTATGAGCTTCAGCTGAAGTACCACCAGAAGCGTCAGCTACCATATAAATTTCATAGTCCGTATCTTGTAAGCAAGACAAAGCGAATGATAAGTTACATACCTCAGTCCATAGACCAGAAACAACGATTTTTTTACGGCCATTTTTAGCATTTTCAGCTAATGCATCACGAACGTTTTGGTCATCCCAAGAGTTCATTGAAGTACGCTCTAGGATTTTATTCTCTGGGAAAACAGATAAAAGCTCTGGATAGGTATTCCCTGAGAAGCTTTTGGTTTCAACCGTAGTAATCGTGGTTGGAATGTTGAAAACCTTAGCGGCTTTAGCCAAACCAGTTACGTTGTTTTTTAATACTTGACGATCAATTGACTGTACACCAAATGCCATTTGTGGTTGTTGATCGATAAAGATTATTTGAGAATTCTCAGGGGTCAAAAGTTGTAATTTGTTAGACATTTTGTTTTCCTTGATTAAATATGCCCTGTTGCACTAATTGTAAATTTTCAAATTTTTCGCCATTTGGCTAAATTCAAAAACTCACATTCTATTGTATAGTTAAACTTAAGTAATATATTATCTTGATTACTCAGGCTTAACAATATTATATTCTTAGCCAATCTCAAGCTCAAGAGCTAAAAACCCCAAATTACAGTTTTTGTACATTATTAACCTTAGATAACAATGACTTCCTATTTGTTTTGAATTACTAAAAAATAGAGGCGGTTATGTAGTTTTTACCCTGAAGCCTATTTTTACTATTCAGTAGATCAAAAAAAAGCTCCCCTATTACAGAGGAGCTTATCGACCACTTTGTCGGCTTTGCACGACTTTGAGTACCTTTGGCTAATTTGAGTAATTTTGGCTAATTTGAGTGCTTTTGAATAATTTGAGCACTTTTGAATAAAAAGATAAATACTGGGTTGGCAACCTTGTGCTCACTAATAACAAGGGGTATGACTAATTTACGACATCCTAGACCCTAATCTTCTGATAAGCCTCACTCAGCTCCACCACTTCTACGCAGTATTGTACGGTAACATGACCAGATTGATCAGCGCCAAGCTGTTGTTGTAAGCAGGCGTGCAACTTCTCAGCCAAGTCATCTCGAATCTGTTGACTACGCCCCGGCATCAGCCTTAATTGGATATAAACGAACCCTTCAGCCTGCTGCTCATCCTCCACCCCAACCAAGAATGTTTCTAACTTCACAAATCTGGCCTTAATCGCTTGCAGTGAGCCAAAGTGGCCTGTTTCCCATAGGGTGCTATTTAGCTTTTTTAATAAACTCTCAGGCTCTTTGATAGTGACATTGGGCGTGGCTTGAACGATAACGTGTGGCATAGTTTTACTCTATATTGGTCTATATTGGTATTAAAGTTAATGGTAAAAATCTGGGTGAGTTTAATCAATATTAATCAATATTAATCAGTAATAGCAGCAAACTTGGCATTGAGACTATTGGCCAATTGCTGCGGTGGTAATTCAATCTCCAGCCCTCGTCTGCCTCCGCTAACATGCATGGTAGTTAACGATTGGGCAGAGTCGTGAATAATTGTGGGCAATCGCTTCTTTTGCCCCAAAGGACTTACCCCTCCGAGTACATAGCCACTACTACGCTCAACCAGCTTAGGATCGGCCATGTGTACTTTTTTGCAGCCCAAAGCTTTGGCCATTTTTTTGAAGTTTAGGGTATCAATAACCGGTAAAACCGCAACCGCAAGTTTATTGGCATCGGTTTCTACCACTAACGTTTTGAAAACCTGTTCAGCAGGCAGACCTAGTTTATCAGCGGCTTCTAGACCATAAGACTCAGCACTGGGATCGTGCTCATACTCATGGATTTGATAATCTAGTTTTAATTTTTTGGCTAAATTAATGGCTGGAGTCATAAACCTTTGCCTCAATAAAATCAGTTATTAATCAGTTTAGAGTACCGCATATACCAAAAAACTAAAAGCCCCCCTTAATCATTAAGGAGGGCTTTTTTAGGCCTAAAAAGTCAAGATTATTGGCTAGCCACTTAAGGCTTAATTGCTACTAAAACCCGAATACTATCAGGCACCAATGATAAGTTAGTCAACGCCTGCTCCCCTTGTGCTTTTAGCGACTCAAGACGTTCAATCTCCTCATCACGCACGTTGGGGTTCACTTGTTGTAACTGTTTTAGGCGGCTGATTTCACGCTCCCAAATCTGACTGAATCGAGCTAGTGCTTGAGCACTAATGTCCCCCAGCTTACTTTGTGCAATGGCTTCAGCATCATAGTAGCGTGACTCAATCACTTTATTACGCACTTTAACCACCTGACGCGAACGGTTTTTATCCAAACGCTCAATATGCGGCATAATCATATCCGCAGTAATGCGATCAGATAGGTCACCGCCCTGCTCTCCTAAGAACACCCGTAGATTTTGGGTTGGTAAAGTAGCCCCCAAATTCAGAACTTTTGGCGCAATGGTAGTCACCCTAAAGTTCACCTCCAGTAGCAACATGCCCTCTGGAACGGTGTTACTCTTCAACATCGCCACTGTGGTGTTACCAAAAGTACCCGAGTTGGCCATATCATAAATAGCCAACATTAGTGGGTGCTCATGAGTAATAAAATCCATGTCTTCACGCACTAAGGCTTGGCTACGCTTGAAAGTTAAGGTCATGCCATCTTCAGAGATTGGCAGATTATCAACATCGGTATGCTGACTGTTTTCGGCTTCTGGTGGATGAACAACCCAAGAGCCATCACGCTGTACGCTATGATCTAAATTCACTGACGAGAAGAAGCGATCTAAGAAAGATGGCAATAAGTTATTGGCATCAAAATCGCTCATAGCGTCTGCAATGCGGTTGGCAACGCGTGGACGACAAGAGTTGTACTCAAGTAGACGGTCACGACCCGACTGCAACTCCGCCTCTAACTCTTGGCGAACACTCGCTGCTTCATCAATTAGATCACCTAGAGCTTGACGGTTTTCTTCACTATCATCACCCTCAAGTAAAGGTTTGAGATCGATAATGAACTGCTCTTGTACCGTTTGTGCCGTCGGTGAAATCTGATTGAAGATATTAAGCGCAGAATCATACCAGCGGTACATACGCTCTTGAGCAGTGCCCTGAACGTAAGGCACGTGTAGAGTAATTTTTCGGGTTTGACCGATACGATCCAAGCGACCAATACGCTGCTCTAACGTATCTGGGTTAGCCGGTAAGTCCCACAGCACTAAATGACTGGCAAACTGGAAGTTACGCCCTTCTGAGCCAATCTCTGAACACAGTAGAATTTGTGCACCCGCTTCATCAGCGAAGAAGGCCGCCGCTTGGTCACGCTCAAGCAGACTCATCTGCTCGGTGAAGATAGCGGTCTTAATACCGGCATGTAGGCGTAACACCGCCTCCAGACTCTCAACTGTGGCCCCACTACGGGCGATCAGCAGCACTTTTTCTTGCTTTAATTCTTCTTTTAATAGCTTAATTAGCCACGGCACACGAGGGTCATCTTCTAGCCAGCTGCCATCGGGCTGGTTCTCCTCCCCCCACAGCTGCTCGCGTAATTTACCACAGGTCTGGTAGCTACCTATCCAACTTTCAGGGCAAGGCAGAGGGTGTGGACGACTGGTACGACCATGGAAACCTTGCACACTATCACGGGTGTTGCGGAACAGCACACGGCCAGTGCCATGACGGTCTAACAACTGATTTAGGGCATAAGTACGTAATTTATCGTCTTCATTAATGGCGGCGAGCTCTTCAGGATCACTAAAGCCTAATAAATGAGTCAGGGCTTTAATTTGACCTGCAGTTAGAGGCTTTTTATCCATTAACACTTCGGCTACTGCTGCCGTATCAGAGAAGGCTGCCTGACCTGCAATAAAATCCTCTAAGTCATCGAAGCGGTCTGAATCAAGCAGACGCAGGCGGGCAAAGTGACTTTCTACCCCCAATTGCTCTGGAGTAGCAGTTAATAACAACACGCCTGGAGTTTCATGGGCGAAGTCTGCCACCAATTCATACTTATCATTACCGCCTTGCTCTGGGTCCCAATGTAAGTGATGCGCCTCATCCACCACCAATAAGTCAAAGCCGGCTTCAAGCGCTTGCTCATATAAATCATGGTGGTCAAGCAATAAGTCTATGCTGGCGATGATACACTGCTCAGTGGCAAACACGTTTTGATCCGGATTATGCTCTTTAATAGCCGCAGTACGCACTAGATCAAATAAAGCGAAATTTAGGTTAAAGCGGCGACGCATCTCGACCATCCACTGGTACTGCAAGCTGTCAGGGACCAAGATTAATACCCGCTGTGCTTTGCCAGTAAGTAGCTGCTGATGGATAATCAGACCCGCTTCAATGGTTTTACCTAAGCCCACTTCATCGGCCAATAGGACGCGAGGTGCGATACGTTTACCCACCTCATGCGCGATATATAACTGATGCGGAATGATATCGACGCGAGCGCCCATCAAGCCTTTTAAGGGATGACCGGCCAAGGCAGACTGCATACGCAGGATATCTTGACGCAGCTCATACCAGTCGCCACGCTCCACTCGCCCTGCCAATAGACGCTCTAATGGTTTCGCCAAAGTAATATTGGCAGCCAAGCGAGTCTCCATGATGCCACGCGGGTGCCCTTCCACATGATATTTGACTACGCCCATCACCTCTTCAAGCCCAGTAACTATGTGCGTGTTACCCTCTTGGTCGGTAATCTCATCACCCACCTTAAACGTTACTCGAGATAAAGGCGCCGAGTTCTTGGCATAGACCCGGGTCTCTTCGCTTTGAGCAAATAAGATATGCACACATCGGTCGTCAACATCTATAACCACGCCCAGACCAAGCTCAGCTTCGGTATCAGATAAATAACGTTGACCAACGGCGAATTCGGGGATTAAAGCAGCTATTGTCATAAATCAGTCAGTTCTTATATTAAAATGTGGGGTTTCGCTTGATAATCAATCACAAGCAACAGCTAATAAACCGCTGTCAATTGATGCTTATTATAAAGGATTATTAGCCCTATCTACGTTAATGAGGTCAAAGTTAGCAAATTCTACACCTAATCTTTGAAAACACCTTTTCCTATCGATTTTTTTGCTATTTTAACAACTAATCACTGTCCTTATAAAAAAATACTCACATAATCTTTGTAAATACATGGCTTATTTGCCACTTAGTTTTGGAACTTTGGGTTACAGTGTTAGCATGTTGAGTATCGGCTGGCTTTATTGTATCAATAATCACAGAGGTAAGCCTAAGCCCCTTTCAGTAATAGTTAAATTAAGCAACAGTAGAATAATTAGGAGAGATTTATGAAAGCCGTATTTTTGGATAGAGGGACTTTTTTGGATGACGTAGACTTGCCCGCCCCTAACGGAGTCACTGATTATGTGGTCTATGAGGATACCGAGCAAGATGATCAGCTAATTATTGAGCGCTGTAAACAGGCTGATATTATTTTTTCTAACAAAGTAAAACTCAATGCCGATATCATCTCAGCCTTGCCCGACTTAAAGCTAATACAGCTTACTGCCACTGGGATGAATAACGTTGATGCAGAAGCCTGTAAAGCCCATGATGTCGAGCTTTATAATGTCGCAGGCTATGCGGTTAAGAGCGTGCCAGAACATACCTTTATGCTGATGTTAGCTGCCCTACGTGCTGGGGTTTATTATCATGATAAAGTCAGTGATGGTACTTGGGAGCAGGCT
>JAHHUJ010000034.1 GCA_020024075.1 Psychrobacter sp. | reverse complement strand
CTCCAGCCATTAACCAATGGATAACGACGTTCACGGCCAAAAGCCTTATGACTAACTTTAGTACCGATGGCAGCTTGACGACGCTTATATTCACTTCTATCTACTAAGCGAATGGTCTGACGTACCATATCGGGGTCAAAGCCTTTGGCGGTAATCTCATTAAAGCCCAGATCGTTATCGATGTAGTCCTTCAAGATGGCATCTAGCACATCGTAATCCGGTAAGCTGTCTTGGTCTTTTTGGTCAGGACGTAGCTCAGCTGAAGGGGCACGCGTGATAACACGTTCAGGAATAACATCAGTATCCTCCAAACGGTTGCGATAATTGGCTAAGGCATAAACTTGAGTCTTATAAACGTCTTTTAACACATCAAATCCACCAGCCATATCGCCATATAAGGTCGAGTAGCCCACAGCCATTTCAGATTTGTTGCCAGTGGTGATAACCAGATGACCAAATTTATTAGACAAGGCCATTAAGATCATGCCACGGGCGCGGGCTTGGATGTTCTCTTCCGTGGTGTCCATTTTGGCCTTGCTAAATAAAGGCGCTAGAGTATGTCGCATACCAGCCACAGCATCATGGATTGGACAAACGGTATAAGACACATTCAATCTGCGGGCTTGAGCTTGGGCATCTTCTAAGCTGATCTGTGATGTGTATTCATACGGCATCATTACCGCATACACTTTATCTGATCCTAAAGCATCAACGGCGATACATAAGGTCAATGCAGAGTCGATACCGCCTGAAAGACCGACGATAACCCCTTCGAAGCCTGAATGGTTGACGTAGTCACGCAAGCCGACAACTAAAGCTTGATAAGTTTCTGATTCGGCGCTCAACTGTAGGGGTGCTTTAGCTTGAGTATCAAATTGGCCATTCTCCACATCGAAGCTGGCATATAATAGATGCTCTAAGAAGCGAGGCGCCTCATGGGCTATTTCGCCATTGGCTTGAACGGCCATAGAGCCTCCATCAAACACTAGGTCGTCTTGACCACCTACTGCATTCACATAAACGATGGGTAAGTCATTATCTGTCGCTCTTTTATGTAATAAAGCTTGGCGAGTGTGCTGTTTCCCAGCTTCAAAAGGAGAGGCGTTAATAGTTACTACTAGGTCAGCGCCTTGATCTTTTAAGGCTTTGATAGGGTCTTCTTGCCATAAGTCTTCACAGATTAGTAGGCCAATAGTAATGCCTTGATAATCAAAAAGTACTTGGTTGCGACCTTTGTCAAAGTAACGACGTTCATCAAATACCCCGTAGTTGGGGAGGTATTGCTTATGATAAAAGCCTTTTTGCTGTCCATTTTGAATGATGGCTGCTGAGTTAAATGTGCCATGATAATCCACATGGGGATAGCCGATAATCATAACGATATCATTGATATCTGTTAATGAGCTTAAGGCGGCTTTGACGCGATCAGATAAGCTTGGGCGTAGTAGTAGGTCTTCAGGAGGGTATCCCAATAAAGCCAATTCTGGGAATATGATGATATCGGCACCGTTATTGCGCGCTTCGATGGCTAAGCTGCGCATTTTTTGGATATTATTCTGGATGTCTCCCACCATGAAGTGAGATTGAGCCATTGCAAATTTTAGCGGCTTTCCTTTTAATTCAGTACTGTTGTTTTCATTAGACATTATTAGGTCCTATTAGTTATGGGGATTAGCGCTACTTGCCTCGCTACAAAAGCAACTTATTAAATTTTGTTAGTGTTGACTTTGAGCTAGGTGATATTTAGCGTTTGCGTTAAAGTGTTCTGTGTTTTTTATAATTTAAAATATTATCTATCAAAGTAATATCTATCAAATTAGTAAAATATTATCTGCCCAGTTAATCTTGCTAATATAAAGAGCTAACTGCTATTGCCAGCTAAAAAAATTTGGCCTTGTTATTACTGCAATTTGATATATAAATCATACTTTATCAAATACAGTAGGGCGGATAAATTCTTGTTGTTTTCATTGTTAACGATTTTTGTAGTCGAAAAACGATACAATTACCTTTAGTATAACATCAAATTTTTGTGTTATACCTAAGCCTGATTGATTTAGCGGGCAAAACTAGGAAATTTTATCATGTTTGTATTTGTCATTACCCTTGTCATAATTTGGCTTACTATGTGGGCCTTTTTTAAATTTATGTACCCTAAGCCGCCCAAGGAGTTTATGCCCAAAAAAGGGGATATTATTACCCCAAGAGAGTGTGACTTTTGTGGATATCCTTTAGCGGAATATAGAGGGGTGATTGAAGCCATACCACAAGTCCAATTAGCTGAGGTCGATCAGGCGCAAGTTGCTCAGCTGACAGCAGAGGTGGCAGCTATTAGGGAGCAGATATTAGCTTATGAGACAGCGGTTACTGATAAAGCTTATCAAAAAACACTGACTCGTCAACAAAAGAGACAAGCTTCGGCCCAATATGAGCAGCTACAAAAGCAATTGTTTGATAAGAATCAACAGTTAAAAAAAATGACCAGTTGGTTTTTTTGTAATTATGACCATCAAGCCGATTTTCATGCAAGTCGCACACCGTAGAGTTTGATTAATTAGTGAAAGTAGAATTTGATTAAGTAGTGAAAATAGTTAGCAAATAAAAGGCTGCACAACAATTTGGCAGCCTTAAAAGACGGATAGCATAGTCAGCGAATCTGTGATTATTGCTGAGCTAACTGCATATCTTGAATCATTTGTTCAATAAGCTGATTGGCCTGCTCAATACTTTGTTCATTGGCAGCGGCATTGTTCTTTGACTGTTGTAGTTTTTCATAAAGGTTTAAGCAGCAAAGAACCAATAAGTTTTCATGAGGCAACTGCGGAGCATGGGCACGCAGATCTTCAATAAAATTATTAATAAAGTCACTGGCTGCGAAAAGCTCGTGTTCTTCACCCACCGGGCAGTTAATTGTATAGTGTTTATCTAAGATACTAATATCGATGGCTGAATATTGAGGTTCAGGCTCAGCTTCACTCTCTGTTGCTAACTCAGCTTCATCATCTGCTAGTTCAGCAGTGCTAGAGGACTGTTCAGAGTAATCGTTGTCGTTGATTACAGAGTCGATATTTTCTGCAAGTGGCTCAGTGTCTAGTCCGTAAGCTTCTTCAGTCAAATCTTCGGTAGCAGCTTCAGATAAGACAGACTGCTCGTTAAGGCTAACCTCAGAGTCTTGCGGCTCGTAGTCATTTGGATAATCAGTGGACATAATGTTCTCTTAAAAAATTAGAATAAAGAAGCTAGGTAGGTCTTACTCTACAGCTTGGTCAATTAAAGTTAAGCGCTGCATAACCACTTTGGTGTGTTCTTTTGCCAAGCGGTTTTTTTCTAATAGCATTTGGTTCGCTTGTTCTAACGCCTCACATTTTTGTTGTAGCTCGTTGTAATTATTATTTAGAGTGTTGTGGGCTTCAGTTAGGCTTTGGTGCTCATCATCAAGCTGATTATAGAGTTTCTCAAGGGTTTCATGCTCTTGCTGAGCCTGCTCCAATACACTTTGGGCCTCAGAGAGTTGTTGCTCAAGCTGCTGTTTGGTTTGCTGAGACTGCTCATGAGCACTTTGTGAGTCGGTAAGCTGTTGTTGCAACTGCTCAACTTGTTGGGTGTCTACTTGAGGAGAAGCTTTTAGCGAAAGTAGCTCATTATGAGCGGCATCATAACGTTGTCGAACATCGTGCAATATAGAATCTAAATGTTGCAGTTTTTCAATTAAAGGCTGAGTCATAGAGTATCACTTCTAATAAAGTCGAATAAAATTTAAATGCAAGGTTATGTATATAATACCTTTAATAATGCCACAGATGCCCACATTATATCTAGCAGTAGGTTGTTAACGAATGTGTTTGCAAAGACCTGGATTTTGATGTTTTGTCATAAGCTAAGCTAAAAAATAAACAACACACACCGCAACAATTTAACAGAAGTCGTAGTGTGTTAGTTTCTACTTAAGACAAGTTGCTATTTAAGAATAGGTAGTTAGATGAATGATTAGATGAATAATTAGTTAGATCAATAAATAACTAGGCAATAAATAGTACACCCATTTAGAGATAGATCTCACCGTTAATAAAAAGGTAATTGTAATGAATGACGATATTTCAGGCTGGAATGATTGGGAAACAGCTTTTGCTGACTGGAGCGATGTGACCATTAGCGAGCTGCATGGACTGATGACTGGGCTTATGACGGTGTGTCATGCCCCTACTAAAATTGAAGAGTGGGAGCAGCTACTGACTGAGTTGAGCTTTTCTATTCCCAATGAAGCGGCTTTGACTTTACTGACAGAAGAGGCGGAAGACACCTCGTTTCAGTTAAAAGATAAAGACGATGCTTATCAATACTCGCCGTTAGTACCAGACGATGAGCATGATTTGTATGAGCGCGTTATGGCACTAAAGCAGTGGGCCAATGGATTTATGACTGGTTTTGGGGTGACAGATTGTAAGTTGACTGCTGAGGAGAATGTAATGCTCTCTGATTTGTCGAAAATTGGCAGTATTCGTATTGACCCTGATGATGAGTTTGAGGGTGGTGAAGAGTCGTATCTTTATCTCTATGAATTTGTGCGTATGGTGCCCGTAAGCTTGGCAATCCGACCTCGCAAATCTATGATGAGCCTACCGCTTATTGCTGGCTTATCTATTGATGCCAAGACTGCCAAAGAGCTTGAACAAGAAGGGGTAAAGCCTAAACCTATCCCACCGGTTATTGATGTTATGAATCAAAACAAACCATCTTAACGGCATCTTTAGCGGTTTGAGTGATATTTAGCATTGATTACTATTAACTCTAATTGAATATAGGTAGCAAAAGCCAGCCCAGATACATATAAACTGGGTTGGCTTTTTTTGTGTTACATTAAAGCCTCATTAAAGTCTAAGTGGCACTGTGCACAACTTATTTAGGGCATAACCAAATTAGGACATTAACCAGAATAATCAAGTTGCGCCTTATATTGTGGCACAGGGTCTGGTAGCGCGGCTAGATGAGGAAGTCAAAGCCTTGCACCTGCAAGCTTGGAAGCAGCGTCAGTCTTAGTATCATTATTTTAACTTTGTAAGGAATAATCATGACCTCGCTAAATCAAACCACCCTTTATCCCAATGACAGTATTGAGTGGCTCAAGCGATTAATTGGCTTTGATACAGTGAGCCGTCATTCTAACTTAGCCCTTATTGAAGAGGTGCAAGCCTATTGTGAAAGCTTGGGTTTGTCGCCGGTATTGACCTTCAATGAGGACAGTAGCAAGGCCAACTTGTTTGTCACCATCGCAGCAGGTAATGACTCTGAACAGCAGCTAACCAGTGGTGGTATTGTGCTGTCTGGGCACACCGATGTGGTGCCCGTTGATGGTCAAGATTGGGACTCAAATCCTTTTGAGGCGGTGATACGAGGCGATAAGCTTTATGGCCGCGGTGCTTGTGACATGAAGGGCTTTATTGCCAGCGCTTTGAGTCTTATGCCCAAAGCGGTAGCGCTGTCAAAGCAAGGCAGTCTGGCTAAGCCGCTACATCTGGCTTTGTCTTTTGATGAAGAGGTTGGCTGCTTGGGTGCGCCCTTAATGCTAGAGGAATTAAAGCTGCGTGGTATCCGCCCCGATTATTGTATCGTTGGCGAGCCCTCTTCTATGAAAATGGTCATTGCTCATAAAGGCATTGCAGTATTTCGCTGCTCAGTGCAGGGCAAGTCGGCTCATTCTTCTTTAACCCACCAAGGGGTGAACGCCATCAGTTACGCCGCGAAGTTAATTGGGTTTATTGATGAGCTGGCAGGTCAGTTGGCGCAGTCTAATCAAGCAGATCCTCTATTTGATGTGCCTTATTCCACGTTATCTATAGGTACTATTAAAGGCGGTACTGCGACCAATATTGTGCCTAATCTTTGTGAGTTTACCTTCGATTATCGTAACTTACCGACCATGGGCACAGCAGATATTTTACCAGCTATCAAACAAAAGATTAGCGAGCTCAACCAGCAGATGCAGCAAGTGGATGTAAATACTGGTATTTCGATTGAGCAACTAGAAAGTGTGCCAGCCATGACAGACAGTGAAAGTGAGGCTCTACAACAGTTAATAGCAGGCTTAGTAAACTGTTCAGCGCGCCATAAGGTGGCTTATGCCACAGAGGGCGGTCAGTTTACCAATGCGGGCATTCCTACCGTTATTTGTGGCCCGGGCAGTATTGAGCAGGCACATAAGGCCAATGAGTTTGTTGAATTAGAGCAGTTGGCTAAGTGCGATGTATTTTTGGATAAATTGCTCGGCTCGTTGCAGGGCTAACGGCTTTTTATTAGAGAGCTAATGGCTTTTTATTATAAACTATCTATTGCTATAAAATAGCTGGGTTTATAATTTCTATAACTCCTTCTATAATTCTTAACTTTAAGGCAATGCTGGATGAGCGTTTCGGTATTTTTTCTATTCTTTTTTAGCACTTTTATACTCTCCGCCACACCTGGTCCCAATATGCTGCTCGCCTTTCAGTACGGGCTGAATCATGGCGTACGGCAGACACTATGGGTATTGGCTGGCCTTAGTTTTGGGTTATTTATACTGCTGGTTTCGGCGCTACTGGGCATCGATATCATTAGCCGAAAGCTGCCGTGGCTGCTGACGGTCATGAAAGTAGTTGGCTCTATGTACCTTATGTATCTGGGTATACAGTCCTGGCGACATGCTGCTGAGAATGTGCAGTTTGCCAAAAGCTCAGAATCACAAAGCGTTCAAATTCAAAGTAAAAGTAATGGTATCAGAACTGCTGGGCAGCGGTTTCGTCAAGGAATGTGGGTATCGCTATCTAATCCCAAGGCTATTTTGTTTTTTGCCGCTTTTTTTCCCAAGTTTATTAACTTTAGTGCGCCACTGTGGCCACAATATGTGTGGCTCACGTTAGGGTTCTTTATCAGTGAGACGACTTGGCAAATAGTATATACCCTAGGGGGCACCAAGCTGTCAGGCTGGCTAGGGCAGGGCTCAAGACTGCTTTGGCTTAATAGAATCTGTGGTTTGATATTTATAGCTATCGCTGTTGCCTTGCTATGGGAAGTGGCTACGGTAGATATTTGATCAAGTATTTGCTACCACTAAAAAAGGGTCCAATGATTTGTCATTGAACCCTTTTTTAATATTGGTAATCTGTAATAGCGTTGGCAAAATATAACTGTATTGGCTATATTTGGGGTAACTAGTATTTAAGTTAACTGGTATTTAAGCTAACTGGCAATTAAGCTAACTGGAACTTAAGCCAACTGGTCGCTACAGGTTTAGCCCAAAATATCAACCAATTCGCCGCGCACCATATGCGGGCTTACAAAGTCCGTGATTTTGACGGTGACAAATTTACCCATCAAGTCTTTTTTCTGTTGTTCAGTGGCTTTAAACAGCACAGAACGGGTATTGTCTGCTGTACCAAGTAGCTGATCTGGATAGCGATCAGCAATTTCTTCTACCATCACTCGTAAGGTTTTGCCTACCATCTCTTCAGTCTTTTTCAGCGTTGAATCACGGATGACTTTTTGAAAAATAGCCAAACGCTCTTTTTTGGTCGCAAGGCTTACGTCATCAGGCAGCTCAGAAGCTGGTGTGCCTGGACGCTTAGAGTAGATAAAGCTATAAGAGTGATCGAAATCTAAGTCTTTGGCTAAATTTAAAGTGTCTAGGAAGTCCTCTTCGGTCTCCCCTGGGAAGCCGATGATGAAGTCACTGGATAAATGCATATCAGGGCGCACTGCCATCAGTTTTTTGATTTGATTGATATACACATCGATGGTGTGGTTGCGCTTCATGGCAGCCAAGATTTTATTTGAGCCACTTTGAACAGGCAGATGTAAGTGCGATACCAGCTGTGGCAGTTTGGCATACGCCTCAATAATGTCATCAGTGAACTCAAGCGGATGGCTAGTGGTATAGCGAATACGCTCGATACCATCAACGTGGGCCACATAGTGCAATAACTCAGCAAAGCGGCAGATGCTGCCATCGTCTTTTTCACCACGATAGCCGTTTACGTTTTGACCTAATAAGGTGATTTCGCGCACCCCTTGTTCAGCCAAGCTGTCAATTTCGGCCAACACATCATCTAGTGGACGTGACAGCTCTTCACCACGAGTGTAGGGCACCACACAAAATGAGCAATACTTTGAGCAGCCCTCCATAATAGAAACAAAGGCACGGTATCCTTCTACTTTTGGCTCAGGCAGGAAGTCAAACTTCTCAATACTTGGGAACGACACATCAACCGTACCGATACGGTCTTTGGGCTTAACTTGCTTTTGTGCAGTAGATTTGTCATACAGCTCAGGTAATCTATGCAAGGTTTGTGGCCCGAACACCATGTCCACATAAGGGGCACGTTTTTGGATATTATCGCCTTCTTGAGAGGCCACACAGCCGCCCACACCGATAACCAAATCAGGATTGTCTTCTTTTAATTTGCGCCAACGGCCCAGCTCAGAGAATACTTTTTCTTGCGCTTTTTCGCGAATAGAGCAGGTGTTCATCAGTAGCACATCGGCTTCTTCAATATTGTCAGTGACCACCATGTCATGAGAGTCACCCAAGACGTTACCCATTTTTTCTGAGTCATACACATTCATCTGACAGCCTTGGGTAGCAATATAAACTTTCTTTTTTGCAGTTCCAGTAGGATGATTGGCTTGAGCTAAGCTATCCACAGCTAGGGTTTCAGCTGAATGTGAATTATCCGTTGGTTGCTGACGAATAGTTTTAGGGTCAAATAAAGTAGCACTCATATTAAGCAGTCCAAGATGATAGTCGTTAAAGGTTATAAAATAGAGATTATAAAGAGGGTATAAGACAGATACAGCGATAAAGATATCGGTAAGGGATGCCCACTTAAATGGCAATAGTTGGGCGTTATTATAACATAAGCAAAAGGGTGTTGAGTGTGAAAGCTATATAGGTTCTTTCAGTTAGTAATCAAATTGCTTTAAGTCAACGCTAAAATAATGCTAAGGTTGGTATCTGTCTTTTTTGATAACTATATTTGATAACTATCAATGGAAATGGCAATCCTCTTTTTTATAAAATGCAGTAAGCTGATTGATATATATAGAGTCGATTGTTAAAAAAATAAACTTTGTAAGCAGGCCTGCAACATCAACTTACATAAAGCATTTTGGCTCACTCTGATTGTTGCCTATAATCTAGACGAAGGCGTGTTTTGATTTTAATGAGTTAACCTTTTTAATTATAAGACTGTATCTATGCTAAAAAAAACCTTTACTAATAAATTACCAAAAAAACCAAATACTAAGACCAAAGCACGTGGTTTTGGCGCTAAGGCACCTATTGCTATGTCATTAGCGCTTATGGGTATGACCCAAATGGCTTGTGCTCAGTTGTCTTGGCCAGGCAGTAGCCCCAATTATAGTAATGACACCAGTATCAATTATTTTAATGAAGCACTAGCCGCCGCTGAGCGCCGAGATTCAGGGGCTTTGTACCAGTATGAACAAATGATGGGCAACGGCTTATTTGCTATGTACCCTGCTTACTGGCGCCTAAATAATGACATCTCTACCTTACATCCCAATGTAGTAACCCAGTTCGCTAGTCAGTATAGCGGCAGTGTGATGGCAGAGAAGCTGGCTGCAGACTATGCAGAAACCAAAGCTCAGTCCGGTGACTATAATGCCGTGCGTCAAGTGGCCAATTATGTCCACAATGCGGATGACAGTGAAAAATGTGCGGTGGCTTTAGGATTTAACAACGGCGGGGATGCCATGCGAGCGATCGCTTTAAAGCCTGATGTTTGGTTAACCACCAAGAAGCAGCCAGCTTTATGTAGTCAGTTGGCTACTGAATTAAATGGCAACCCGATGATTAATAATACCGACCGCAAACAGCGCTTATTGCGTATGTTACGTGTTGGTAATACCGGCGATATTATGGCTTTGGCGCAGTCACTGGGAACTCCTATTGCGTATAGCGAGCTAAGTGAAATTCAGCTGAATCCTTCAGTGTTCTTAACCCGCTTTGGCAATCAGCCTAATAGTATAAAGAACCAGTACTTATACCTTTATGCCATCGGACGTATCGCCGATAAGTCTTATCGAGAGGCGGCCATACAGGTAGATTACGACATTAAGCAAGACAACAATCGTCCACAAAAACTCATTAATGAAGAGACTCGCCGTTACGCCTATCGTATCTTGGGTGTCAAACGTATGTATTACAATACCGATGATGGCTTTAATGATGAGGCCATTACTTGGTTCCGTAATAGCTTGGGTGAGCCGTTTAACTATGAAGAAGCGGAAGATTATGCTACCGCAGCCATTCGTTTTAGTCAGTGGAATGATTTAATCAATGCCATTGGCAGTATGGACAGTGCGATTCAAAAAGAAAATATCTGGCAGTATTGGTTGGCACGTGCTTATGAGCAATCTGGAGGTAGCAGCAAGGCCCGTCAGATATATCAGCGCTTGGCCAACAACAGTGATTATTATGGATTTTTAGCCAAAGACAAAGTCAATCAACGCTTTAATGCTGGTAGTACCGCGGTGCCCAATGTGGCTAATAGTGATACCAATCGTATGCTTAATGACCCGCATTTTGCTCGTGCTTTAGCTTTATATAACTCAAGTGCAAGCCGTGCTTATGCCAACCGTGAATGGAACTGGGCGGTAAAAAAAGCGCGTGATAATAATGACAATAAAATGATTGTTGCCGCCTCTAAATATGCCCATGATATAGGCTGGCTAGACCGCTCTATTTATGCTATTGATAGTACAGAGGGGTTGAATATTTATAGTCTATCGCACCCAATGCCACATCAAGACCAAGTGGTTCGGTACAGTCGTCAAGTAGGTATTGATCCGGCATGGGCTTACGGCATTATGCGTCAAGAAAGCCGCTTCGTTAGTAACGCACGCTCAGGTGTGGGTGCTAGTGGTCTAATGCAAATCATGCCTGATACCGCCAGATATATTGCTCGTAACCTAGGCGAGACTTATAGTGCTAGCCGTGCCAATAGTGGGGATACCAATATCCGTTACGGTACTTGGTATATGAGCGACATTATGGGCAAATTATACAACCAACCGGTACTGGCCACAGCAGGCTATAACGCAGGTCCAAACAAGGCCAAGCGTTGGCAACCGGTCTATGGCTCATTAGCTGCGGATCAATATGTAGAAAGTATTGCTTATCCTGAAACTCGCAACTATGTCAAACGAGTGATGGAGAATGCTACTATTTACAGCAGTCTATTGGGCGCTAATATGCCTATTACACAGCGTATGGGTACTATCCCAGCTGGTTATTAATAGCTATAGTGGGGGATAGCAAAAAACAAGATTGCTATCCCTTATTTATTATTAATATAGAGATAAATAGGTTTGAGCAAAATTTTGAAAGGTGCTACACTTTTACCGCATTAAAAATGTATACACTTTATAAACTAGGCATTGTCAGTCAGCTACGTCTTTTTTAATTGAATACTTGTGGTCTTGCGATGATAAGTAATCAGTTCAAAGAGTCTTAGATTAGGTTGACACTCTGGTAGTGATAGGATGCATTGTAGAGTGTAATTTGCGGCGGATTAAACAGCAGTTTAATTAGCCCTAATACATTTGGGCAAAATGTGCCATCACTTGCTAATGGTTGCCTAAACATGACAGATGATTGTCATAACCCAATGGAAAACAACCTCACAAAATCTCTAGGAGAATTAAATGAAACAACCTGTTCGCGTTGCCGTTACTGGTGCTGCTGGTAATATTAGTTATGCTATGCTGTTTCGTATTGCTTCAGGCGAAATGCTAGGTAAAGATCAGCCTGTTATTCTACAGCTTTTAGAAATCACACCAGCACTTGACGCCCTAAAAGGGGTTGTTATGGAGCTTGAAGATTGTGCATTCCCACTATTAGCAGGCGTGGTACAAACTGACGATGCTAACGTTGCATTCAAAGACGCAGACTATGCGTTATTAGTGGGTGCTCGTCCTCGTGGTCCTGGTATGGAGCGTAAAGACTTACTTGAAGCCAACGCTGCTATCTTCTCAGCTCAAGGTAAAGCTTTAAACGAAGTGGCTAGCCGTGATGTTAAAGTATTGGTTGTGGGTAACCCAGCTAACACTAACGCCTTGATCGCTCAGCGTAACGCTCCAGATCTAGACCCACGTAACTTCACTGCTATGACTCGCCTCGACCACAACCGTGGCTTAGCTCAGCTAGCTGAAGAAACCAACAGCACTGTTAATGACATCAAAAAAATGATCATTTGGGGTAACCACTCTTCAACTCAGTATCCAGACCTAACTGAGTGTACAGTTAACGGTAAACCAGCTCTAGACCAAGTTGATCGTGATTGGTACGAAAACAGCTACATCCCAAGCGTACAAAAACGTGGTGCTGCTATCATTGAAGCACGTGGTGCTTCATCTGCCGCTTCTGCAGCTAATGCCGCCATCGCTCATATGCGCACTTGGGCACTAGGCTCAGATGAGAACGATTGGGTATCAATGGGTGTGTACTCAAATGGTGAGTATGGTATCACTAAAGGCCTAATCTACTCATTCCCATGTACTTGTGCTAATGGCGATTGGAAAATCGTTGAAGGCTTAGACGTCTCTTCTGACTTCTCACAAGATAAGATGAAAGCGACTGAGCAAGAGCTTACTGAAGAGCGTGATGCAGTAGAGCACCTACTTCCATAGTAGAGACTTGATGGGTTTAAATTATGTTTAAACCATTGCTTTAATAAACCACTGCTTTAATAAAAAAGAGCCTGCAAATTTGCAGGCTCTTTTTTTTCGTTAACATAATGGTAAAGCTTCTAAATAGTAATCGCACATTACAGCGCTGGGGTTTTGCTACAATGAAAAAGTTAACAAAACAGCTAGGCCATAACCAAGCTATCACCAAGTTATAACTTAGATGGATTATAAAAAAACTAGATTATAAATTAGCCAATTAAATTGTAAGGAGACCGTATGTTAGGCGAACCTGAACATACTATGAATGAATTGTTTGCTCAGTTGGGTTTAGAGAGCTCAGATGAAGCCATTAACAAATTTATTGCTGATCATGTTTTAGACAAAAACACCTCATTAATC
>JAHHUJ010000033.1 GCA_020024075.1 Psychrobacter sp. | reverse complement strand
AGCATGATGTGGTCAATTACCAAGATGGTTATATTGCCTATTTTATTGGGCTTATTATTCCATAAAGTTCTTGGTACCAAAGCCAAAGTTGCTAACGATATTTTGCCCATGGTATCAGTCATAGGTATTGCGATAATCATCGCAGCCGTAGTTGCTGTCTCTAAAGATACTATTATTAGTAGTGGCGTCTTAGTATTTATAGTCGTCGCTCTGCACAACACTATAGGCTATGCGTTAGGGTATCTAATCGCCCGTGTTAGTGGCTTTAGTGAAGCACAGCGTCGTGCCATTATGGTTGAAGTGGGTATGCAAAACTCTGGTCTGGGTGCTGCACTTGCTGCCACATACTTTAGCCCTGCCGCCAGTCTACCTAGTGCCATATTTAGTGTGTGGCATAATTTTAGTGGTGCTTTGGTGGCCAACTTCTTTGTACGTAGAGATAAAGCATAATCACTAAATCAGTTTGCCTTTACCTCCCTCCTATTAGGTAAAAAAAGACACAAAGTTATAGCTTTGTGTCTTTTTTTCTTGTTATATAAACAGATTTTTTGTTTAAATTAATTTAAATTTACATTATATTACTATGTAAACAACTGTATAATTATATAGTTACATTGTACGAAGATTTACCGTTTTATTTCAAAAGTTTCGGAGAATAATATCTATAATAACAATGCGGTAGTTAACAAAGCAGGTATAAAGGAGCTGCTTTGTGTTAATGACAAGACGTCTCGCAATCAGATAATCTTTATCTGTTTGAGTTACGCCCTTGCCGCATTTGACTTCCTTGTCTACGTTAAGCTGGCAGAGATAGTAAGCACTATATTTTTCCCTGCTACTAACAGCGCCTCATTAACACAATTAAAAATTATTGGGCTGATGAGTGTCGGTTATTTATCACGCCCACTTGGTGGTCTGTTGATAGGTCGCTATGGCGATAAATACGGACGTAAACCCGCTCTACTTATCAGTGTCTGCTTTTTGGCAGTGACCACCCTGCTGACTGCCTTTTTGCCCACTTATGCCCAAGTAGGCATATTAGCACCGATATTATTTCTTGTTATTCGCATACTGCAAGGTATGGCATTTGGTGGGCATACACCGCTAAGCTGGGTCTTTGTTGCTGAGCATGCCCCAAAGAACCGTTTGGCAACCTATTGTAGCTTAGCCGTTGCAGGCGGTATTTTTGGTTCTGTACTGGCCATTTCATGCGCTAAAATATTAACTGGGATGTTTGATACTGGTGCTATGCTAGACTATGGTTGGCGTATTCCTGCTATTATCGGTGGCGTATTAAGTGGGCTAACGTTATTGCTGTGGCGTTATGTCGAAGAGACACCGGTTTATATAAAGTCCAAAAGCACCCCATCTGATAAACCACATACTTTAAGCCTTAAGCCAAATATTACCCGCTCCTCGGCGATGATGCTGTCCGTCTCTTTGTCCTTTGTGAGACACAGTTTAATTATGGTGGTTATGCTACTATTGCCTAAACTAATTGCGCTTAAATTTTACAGTGACCCTAGCTTCTTGATTAATGTAAGTTTAATAGCATTGGCTATGCAAATATTAGGTTGCATCATTTATGGTGTGATAGCGGATAGGATTGGTACAGGTAAGACCTTTATGATTGCGGCAATTGCACTGACTGTACAAGTTTGGATGCTTTATGCCTACCTTGCTAATGGACATAACGTTTTTATGATGCCACTGTATGGGTTATTAGGGTTTTGTACCGGAATGATTGGGCTGTGTATTGCGATATTTGTGCAGGTATTCCCAACTAATATACGCCTAACCGCGGTATCAGTAATTTATAATGTCATAGCAGCGATACTTGGAGCAGCCCTTCCTTTATTTCTATTTTATTCGACTGAATATATTAGTTTTGCACCTGCGTTATACCTTACTTTTATTGGTATCCTCTGCTTTATTATCGGTTTACACCTACATCACCGCGAAACCTTTGGCCAGCTGTACACAGGATCTAGCAATACTAAGAAGTATAAGTTAAGTGGTGATTTATAATATAACCTGTATTATTAATGGGGCTTCTCTACACCTTCATAAGTTTTCACCCGTCGACATCTATCTGAACAGTACACCATACTGTCCCAGTTTTTATCCAGCTTTTTGGACCAACTAAACTCTCGCTCACAGACTGGACATTCTTTTTTACGGACATTCTTCTTTTTATGCGCCATAGTGGCAGCCTTATCATAGTTAGAAATAAAAAGGCTAGGTCACACGACCTAGCCTTTATCGGTATCAAAACATACCTTGTCTTCTAAGACTTTATGTTAAAAACGCTTCTTAAAGTCTGGTGGAAGCTTCTGTTCAAGCTCTTTCATTTGGCGTTCCATATCCTCTTTACTTGGCATATTGTTTGGATCTAAACCAAACGGAGGCATACCACCGGCTCCACCCGCTTTACCACCATGTTTAGCACCAGAGCCAGCGTTACCACCACCAAACAGTGGACCACCGCCGCCAGAAGCGCCGCCGCCCATGCCGGTTAGACTTTGGACTGCTTTCATCATTTTTCCTAGCCCTTCAGGTTTTGACAGCATTTTCATCATCTTAGCCATTTGCTTGTGCTGCTTAAGCAGACGGTTGATGTCCTGAATCTGCTTACCAGAACCTGCTGCAATACGGCGCTTACGGCTTGGGTTAATCTTATCTGGATGCTTACGCTCATAAGGAGTCATTGAGTTAATCAGCGCCTCCATTTCTTTTACTTTTTCTTCTGGCTTAGCTTCTTCTAGTGCTTCTTTTACACCAGCGCCACTCATGCCTGGCATCTTATCTAAGAAGCCTGCCATACCGCCCATATTTTTCATTTGTTGGAACTGGGTTAATAAATCCTCAAGGTCAAAGTCGCCGCCTTTTTGGATTTTCTTCGCCATTTTTTCCGCTTTTTCGCGGTCAATCTTCTGCTCAACTTCTTCTACCAAGCTCAGTACGTCACCCATACCTAAGATACGCTGGGCAATACGCTCTGGGTGGAAGGCTTCTAAAGCATCTAACTTCTCGCCACGGCCCAAGAACTTGATAGGCTTACCGGTAATGGCGCGTACAGAAAGAGCTGCACCGCCACGGGCATCACCATCAGTCTTAGTTAAGATAGCGCCTGTTAGCGGTAGCGCATCGTTAAATGCCTTAGCAGTATTAGCGGCATCTTGACCGGTCATAGCATCAACAACGAATAAAGTCTCTGATGGATTAACCGCAGCCGTTAACGCTTTAATCTCATCCATCATGGCTTCATCGACGTGTAAACGACCAGCGGTATCGATAATCAAGATGTCTTGATACTGCAGCTTAGCCTCTTCAATGGCTCGTTTGGCAATATCAATTGGGTTTTCATCGGTGGTTGAGTTGACAAACTTGGCATTTACCTGCCCTGCCACTTGCTCTAACTGCTTGATAGCTGCTGGACGGTAGACGTCAGCTGAGACCAGCATGACTTTTTTCTTATGACGCTCTTGTAAGAATTTGGCCAATTTACCCGCTGTGGTGGTTTTACCCGCACCTTGCAAACCTGCTAGTAAATAAACCACAGGTGGCTTACCAGTCATCTCTAACTGCTGATTGGCACTGCCCATCATTTCAGTCAATTCGTCATAGACAATCTTGACGAAAGCCTGACCAGGAGCCAACTCTTTTAGCACTTCTTGACCCAGTGCCTTCTCTTTCACACGCTTTACAAAATCACGAGTAATAGGCAAAGCTACGTCAGCTTCTAGTAACGCCATGCGCACTTCACGCAGCGTGTCTTTAATATTGTCTTCAGTTAACTGTCCTGAGCCTGAAATCTTACGCAGGCTACCAGAGAGTCGTTCGGTTAGAGTATCAAACATAAGGTTTTCTCAATAAAACGTCTGTTAAATTAGGAGGTATTAATATCTTAAATGGGGCACTAAACCCCTAATAAAAGGGGGTGTATAATTGGGTAACTATTATTTGGTTTAATTGTTATTTGGTTCAATAGTATTAAACCCTTTAAAATCTCAAATATTTGGCAAGTTTAGCAAAATTAATCTATAAACTCTTTTATTGTTTCTGTTAAGCCGTTAATTTTAGCAAAAGCCGTCAGTTAACTGTATAGCAATCGCAAATAAGAGTCATTCTATGCTAAATTAGGGTATGATTGCTTTGTGATAAATCCACTCTATGATTTATAGCCATTATCTTACAATTATATTGATGCATAAAGATATTGATTGATGCACAAAGATATTGACGCACAGAATACCACAGCTAGTATATCAAATATTGTCAGACCTAATTTGTTAACTCGATTTCTTTGAGGACCAAAACACCGTGTTGCTTGCCTATGTCATCGCCCTTATTATTTATACCCTTGTAAGCTGTCATTTGGCTTGGGCTTTGCTACGCCTAAAGCCTGTTGCTAAAGGCTTTACTTTGGGCATGCTACTGGTCGCCTTGGTAGCTCATGCAATTACCTTATACCCCAATATATTTACCTTGCATGGCCTTAACTTTAATGTATTTAATACAGCCAGCCTGACCAGCTTCTACTTTGTGCTGTTCTATGTGATGTTTTGTTTTTATCGCCCTATTATAAGTCTAGGACTTTTTGCAGCACCCACTGCCATTATTGGCTTAAGTCTGGGTTATTTTGGGGTAGCTCCGTATGCACCATTGACGGATATTAGTCAGGGGCTAGAAGCACACATCATTTTATCCATCGCCGCTTATTGCGTGCTATTAATGGCTGCAGTACAAGCCCTCATCTTACGCTTTCAGATTCGTGAACTAAAGCACAAGACCAAACAGCGCTTTTGGGTCAACAAGCTACCCTCGCTACAAAGCATGGAATCGTTGTTATTCGACATGATCTTGGTGGGCTTTAGTCTACTTACTATTGCCTTGGCCATTGGCTTCGTCTATATCAGTGATTTAATGGCTCAGCACATTGCCCATAAAACTGTGTTTAGCATTATCTCTTGGATATTATTTGGCTGGTTGTTATTTGGTCACTGGAAATATGGATGGCGCGGTCGCCGAGCAGCCAACATGGCCATATTGGCCTTTTTGTTATTGGCTGTAGGTTTTATTGGCAGTAAGTTCGTACTTGAGATGCTGCTATAACAGCAGTATCTGGCGCTGCCTTTAAAGCGCCTATTTACTCCCTAGAGCACTCAACCCTCCATAACTTTCAAGCTTTTATAGCTTAGTGCTTTCACGTTTTATAACGGCTTAACAAACTTACCGCGCCAGTAAATTAGCGGCCATAAACATAAGCAGCCCAAAGCCACACTAATTATAAAGTGGACGCTGTACCCCACCTGAGCAGCAATAAAGCCACTGATTAAATGTGCCCCGCCACTAAATACCGTTAATAAGCACACCTGCGTAGTGAAGTCACTGCCCGCTTTATCGTGTCTGGCATAATGCATGACCATAGTTAGCATCGCCACCAGCGCCATCGCCCCTGCCAAATGCTCAATCGCATTGGCCGCATAAGCCCACCAAAAAGGCACTGATTGCCCCTCAAAAGATAGTCCCAACCAACTCGGATGCTCAAAGCCAATAGCCACAATCACATACAGCGCCGTGGTAGCTACTTGCAGCGCATTAAAGGCTAGCAACGCATTATAATGAGCCATTCGCTTTAACAACAGTGCTGCCAAGGCAGCTCCAACTAAAGAAGCTGCTGAGCCTAGCACGCTGACCCATAACCCAATACTAGAAGTCGCAATGCCCATATCTACCATCATAGGCTTTACCATACCACTAGAGATACCATCTACTACTTTAAAGGTTAACAGCACTGCCAGCCACGCCCGCATCTGCTCATTTTGCCAAAAGTAACCATACTGACTTTTTATATAGGTGACCAAAGAAGCCCTTGACGCTCTTGGTATAGAGGATTGAGCTTCATGTTTATCACGGACTTGTTGAGTAATTAGCTGAGCGCTTAACTTTGACTCAACCGCCGCATATTTGCTTTCTGGATAACGCCAAATCGGTAAGGTATTTAATACAATCAAGGCCGCCATTGCAAAAAAACTATAACGCCAAGACCACTTACCTAGTACTAGCAGCAATACCCCACCTCCCAAAATAAGCCCCATGCGGTAGCCTATAACCTGTGCCGCATTACCCATGCCTTGATAAGGATTTCTCACCGCAGGCAAAGAAGGATTGTTGCGTATCAAGCCCGTTAACGCACGGGTGGCTAAACCATCCGCTGCCACATCATGAGTAGCTCCTATTAAACTTAATAAAAAAAGCAGCGCATAAATAGCCCAAAGAGTGTGCGGTGAGCTTAACTGATGCGGATTGAATAAGCCGACTATGGCCACAATAATCGCTGAGATAAGCTGCAGTGGTAAAATCCAACTGCGTGAACGCCCCCACTTAGTAATAAAGTATTTATCAACCACAGGCGCCCAGAGAAACTTCAAGGCCCAAGGCAGTAATAGTAGCCCTGATAGCCCAATCATCTCCAGTGATACCTCATACTCACGCAAAATAGCTGGCAATGCCTGAGTAATAAACCCTGAAGGCAACCCTTGAGCGAAATACAGAGTCAATAGCACTAGCATCAAAGCATAAGGCGACTGATTAATATTAGCGGCTACTGCTACATTGCGATCAACCTTATCAGCCGAGGGTTTATTTTGAGCTGAAACAGTTGAAGAAGACGGCTTTTGCATCGATGAGAGAGTCCTATAAGCCTGAGGTTAATACTAAGCCAAATCTTAACAAGGCGGATTACTGGCAAGATAAAATTAAAAAGATACTTTGCTAACCTGCTGCATAATATCTGCTATAATAGCCGGTTTTAACATAGCATTGATACATCTTGCTGTGACATCCGCATATTTTAAATTTATGTTTGGGGTTTTGCAGTTTTAACCTTTAATTATTAAGCTGAATTTATCAGCTAATAGTGAGAACTTTATATAACTCTTTGAATTTAAGGCACTTAATTTGGATTTAAAACACGTAAACAGTGCTTTAATCCTTAGGTGCTTAAAGTTTTGGGTTATTTATGCGATAATAGACAAACATTTAATTTGAAAAAACTGGGTATATGTGGTATAAATACGCCCTTAAAAATTTATTCTGGTCAACCTTTACTTGTTGTGGCGATTAAAGGGCAAAGACCACTATCTTTCTGTTAACATTTTATTCAAGTTGCAGTCCTATGTGTCCATAGCCGCATTGTGATTCGTTATCTTGAGTAGTTAAGGCAACCAACTATCTCGGCATGATTGACATGTCACCCAGTTGCCTTACAACTTTATTAGGAGTCCGTCATGTCTCGAGTATGTCAAGTGACAGGAAAGCGCCCTCAGGTGGGTAACAATGTTTCGCATGCGCTTAACAGAACCCGTCGTCGCTTTTTGCCAAATCTACATAACCATCGTTTTTGGGTAGAATCTGAAAACCGTTTTGTTCGTCTTCGTGTTTCTACTAAAGGTATGCGTATCATCGATAAGCACGGTATTGATAAAGTACTTGCTGATTTACGTGCCAAAGGTGAAAAAGTTTAGTCTGTAAAACGACTAGCTAGAAGGCTTGTTTAAGCCCTCTTACTTTACAAATTAATAGGAATACATCATGAGAGACAAGATTAAGTTAGTATCTACCGCTGGTACTGGTTACTTCTACACCACTACCAAAAACAAACGTACTATGCCTGGCAAAATGGAAATCAAAAAGTTTGATCCAAAAGTACGCCAGCACGTTATCTTCAAAGAAGCTAAAATCAAATAATTTTTTGATTCAATAGCATACAAAAAGGCGGGGTATCTTAGGATGACCCGCCTTTTTTATGTCTATTTTTTGTGATTGGTAGCGCCTAAATATGGCCCATTAAAGATTAACTAATATTTAAAGCTTAGCTATAATGCTCAGGCTCTTCATCATAAACGTTAGCATGCCACTGGCTTACTTGCTTATGCATAACGGCCTGTACCGCCGCATGAATCATTTTATGACCAACATACTGCGCTTCACCGCCTAGCATATCTTTTATCTTCTCTGAGAAAGTAATGGTTACTAAAGGGTCTTCAGACTCTGCTGAGTCGCGTAGGACGATTTGACCCTTATCGTTTTCGACCAACTCCAGTATCGTCTCTTGAGCGAAGCCTTGAGCTCGGCGAGTCTTTCGCTCCCCAGTCTCTGAGTCAATTTCAACATCAATGTTGTCTTTTTCATAATCAAATACCATGCCCTATTCACCTCATATAGCATATGTGTATCTATTAACAATGGACGCTAATGACCCAAATTTCAAGGGCTAATTGTAGCAGTAGCTATCCTACAATGATTGTTTGTGGCTGTTTGTAAGGCTGTTATTAGGGTTCAACCGAGCACTAGGCTTGGGTTAACGCCAGTAACGTAGCTTAGCTAGAGTAAATAAAAAGGACACAAACATACCCAGATAATAAGCATTCTTTAGCTCAAAGCTGGGATCCCTATATTTAAAAGGAAGGGCAACAACGGCCGTAGCGGTAGGAAATATCACCAACATCAGTAGCCAGTTTTCAAATACTGCCAGCCAGCCTTGCCAACCTTCTGCATGACTCAGTCCAGACAGACCTATGAGCAAGCAACCAATCACCAAAGCTATTATGAGGCCTTTTGGTATACCAGTTGGATAAGGGTAATAAAACGAATCGCGATCAAAAATTGACAAAGGAATTCCTTTTTATGGATTTCATACAATCTTACTTTAAATAATCTTACTTTAAATGAAATAGAAATTGGCTAATAACGTGCTAACTATAAGTGCCCATCAGCCACAGTATAGTCACACAAGAGATCAGCCAGCCCAACGTAAAGGCATTACGGCGCTGAATGTGCATCCCCTTAATCTTATTCATAATGAGAGCGCCCAACCAAAAAAGCACTGGGATACCAATTACGAAGGCAGGAACCAACACAGCAGCATGACGTAGAATATCTGTAATAGCATCGCCGGCAATATAACGAAATACATAACCGGCCAAGCTTAAGATCAATGAAAAAATAGCTAAGCCAATCGTAAACCCTTTGGGCACCAAGCTAGGCGGAGCCTCAAAAGTAGTATTTTCATCACTACTGTTAGTCAGACTATCCTTTGGCTTAAGGTCTATCGGCTTATTATTTGTCATAGTGTCTCTATTAAATTGACCATATTACATTGATTTTGTGAATTGATAGTTTGTGCAATACTGATTTTGTTAGTTGGGCTATTAAAGCTAAAGCCAAGGCTTAAGCTTGCGCCGTACCCACAAGGCTTAATTCATGACGCATTGCATCAATCGCTTGCTGATAATCTGGCTGATTAAAAATAGCTGAACCAGCAACGAACATATCAGCCCCAGCCTCAGCGATGGCTCTAATATTATTTGCCTTAACCCCACCATCTACTTCTAGACGGATATCACGACCACTGGCATCAATACGCTCACGTACTTTTTTGATTTTATCCAAAGTACCCTCGATAAACGACTGCCCGCCAAAGCCTGGGTTGACACTCATCAGCAAAATCTGATCTACCTTATCCATAACATAATCCAGATAATGTAGAGAAGTTGCTGGGTTTAATACCAAACCACATTGTGCACCGCCATCCTTAATCATCTGCAATGAGCGATCAATATGATGCGTCGCTTCTGGATGAAAAGTAATAATACTTGCCCCAGCTTCCAAAAACTGATCAATCATACTGTCTACAGGAGTAACCATTAGATGTACGTCAATGGGAGCTTCCACACCATAATTACGCAGTGCCTTACAAATGGGACTACCGAAAGTTAGGTTGGGCACATAATGATTGTCCATCACATCGAAATGGATGACATCAGCGCCTGCTTTTAGAACATTGTCTACTTCTTCGCCTAGACGAGCAAAGTCTGCCGAAAGAATTGAGGGGGCAATAAGATAGTCACGCTGACAGGCTTGAGTGGCTGCGGCTTGTGTGCTGCTCATAGTGTTTCTCTAAGATAATTACAAATTTAGTTAACAGGAGATTTGGACAAAAGTGCTGCTGGATTTAGCAGCACTTTTAGAGCCTACTATTATAGCAATTATCCATGACTTAATGCGGCGTTATAGTGATGATCAATATGATCTTCGATAACAGTTTGAATAAAGTAATAACTGTGATCAAATCCGGCGTGATATCTAAGTGTTAAAGGTTGCTCAACTTTTTGACAGGCTTGTTGCAGCGCTTCAGGACGTAAATAGCCATCGATATAGAAGTCATCGGCAGCGCCTTGATCTACTAGAATTGAAGGATACTGCTTACCCGCTTCTTCCACCACTTTTGCCGCATCAAACTGCGACCAAGGCATCTGCTGCTGTGCCTGCTCACCAAAGTACTCACTAAATGCCGCTTTGCCCCAATCTGATTCGCTAGCAACACAGACAGGGGCAATCGCTGAGACACTAACGAATTTGCTTGGGTATTTAAAGCCAAACATAATCGCGCCGTGACCGCCCATAGAGTGACCGGTAATACCCACACTGCTAATAGAAAACTGATTGCGAATCAAATCATAGAATTCATCAGCAATATAGCTGTGCATCTTGAAGTTCTCAGCCCAAGGTTGTTCGGTAGCATCCACATAGTAGCTTGCCCCTTGACCCACAAAATAGCGCTCATCATTAGCAATGTTATCGCCTTTAGGAGAGGTATCTGGCGCAATAAAGACCATACCAAGCTCGCTACACTTTTGTTGAAAGTGAGCTTTGTGAGTGACGTTATCAGGACTACAAGTTAGCCCTGATAGATATAATATCGCTGGGCAAGTCTTACCAGCAATGGCTTCATCTGGCAAATAGATGCTAAAAGTCATCTCGGTTTTGGTAGTGGATGATTGATGTGAGTAGTAACGTTGTTCGCCATTGAAGCAGCGATTTTTAGATTGTAATGTTAACGCCGACATACGACATATCCTTTTTTTAAATAAAATGACTTATAACTTATAAACAGTTTAGGTAAATAGTCTCGATTTATACAACACCCTTAACACCCCTCAAACCTGACGATTTGAGTTGGCATGGGCCAAAATGGGAATTAACTTCTTGTTATCGATTTATATAGCGATTCTAACATAGCACTCTACTTTTGAAAGTAAGCCATCGTAAAACTTATTTTTAGCTTATTAGATTTATTGTATGCCTCGATAAATTAAGCCTATTTTCCTAAAAATTCTTAATAGTACTTTGTACGTTAATCTAAGTTTGCTATTTGGCATATAAATTGCTGTAATTGATTTAGGTGAATCGCCTACCCCAACTCCTTCAACTTGGTTAGCTAGTTAACTTGTTTAACAAACGTTGCAAATAACTGTAAGTTGCAAATAACTATAAGAAACCATGAGGTATCTAATATGAATCCAAAAGATTCAGCCCCTATCATTGATGAAGCTCCTACCAGTCGAGATAATTCAGCTAACTCTGCTGTTAACGAAACTTTAGAAGATTACACCTTACGTTATGCCCCACATAGCTTCCGTAAGTGGACTCCGAGCGTAGTTGCCGTTACCGCTCTTGGTGGTATCGCTTATTTAGCGGATTTCTCCATTGGGGCTAGTATTGGCCTAGCTTATGGAACAACGAATGCCATTTTTGCTATTGCCCTAGCAGCCATAGTTATCTTTTTGACTGGTATCCCTGTTTCTTATTATGCAGCCCGCTATAATATTGATCTAGACTTGATTTCACGAGGGGCTGGCTTCGGTTATTACGGTACAGTTATCACCAGTGTCATTTTTGCCAGTTTTACCTTTATTTTCTTCTCGCTAGAAGGCGCTATTATGGCGCAGGGCCTAAAAATGGGGCTCGGCGTTCCGTTATGGATAGGCTACCTTATTTCTAGTGTCATGGTCATTCCGCTGGTCATCTTTGGTATGAAGGCTCTGAGTACCTTACAGGTATGGACTACCCCATTATGGTTATTTTTAATGGTCGGTCCTGTGGCTTACTTGGTGTTTCAAAACCCAAGTATGGTTAATGACTGGGCAGCTTTCTCTGGTAATGGCGATTATAAAGGATTCGATATCTCTGCGGTCATGCTTGGTGCAGGCGTTTGTTTGGCATTGATTATGCAGATCGGTGAACAAATTGACTATCTACGCTTTATGCCAGCCAAAACCGAAGAAAACAAAGTATCTTGGTGGGTGTCTATGATGTCAGCAGGGCCAGGTTGGGTGGTCTTAGGTGCTATCAAACAAATTACTGGCGCTTTTTTGGCCTTCTATTTAATGGCCAATATGCTACCTGACAGTGCTATCACCGAACCAGTACAGCAGTTTACTTCTGTATTCCAAAACATCATTCCAGGCGGCTTTGCCATTGCCTTAGCTGTCATCTTGGTGGTCATTTCTCAAATTAAGATTAATGTAACCAATGCTTACTCAGGTTCATTATCTTGGACCAGTGCTTATGCCCGGGTAACTAAGCACTATCCTGGTCGCATAGTTTTCGTTATCTTCAACGTATCTATTGCCTTATTATTAATGGAAATGGATATGTTCTCAGCACTAGGTAAAATCCTAGGCTTCTACTCAAACTTTGCTATCGCATGGATAGTGGTAGTATCAACGGATATCGCCATCAATAAGTATGTGCTTGGACTGTCTCCTAAAGAGCCTGAATTCCGCCGCGGTATGTTATATGACTTTAACCCTGTAGGCTTAGTATCATTTGGCGTAGCAGCAGGTCTATCCATCCTAGCCTTCTTCGGTGTCTTGGGCGATTTCTTAGCCCCTTACTCTCCTATTATCGCTTTGGTAGTCGGCTTTGTACTGACCCCAATAATGGCCATTATTACCAAAGGTAAATACTATTTAAAACAAACCGACGATGGAATTGAGGAAGGTCGCTTCGATATAGAAGGTACGCCAGTGGCTACTTTATATAACTGCGTAGAATGTGAACAGCAGTATGAGCGCCCAGATGTGTTGTATTCTCTAAAACACAATGGAGTGGTTTGCTCACTGTGTAAAACTTTAGAAAAAAGAGCGTAATAAATATTTAACTATTAATAATTTGGATCAATCAATAGTATAAGATGAATATCTACTAGCACTTATTTGTAATAGGTATTCATCTTTATCAGTTAAAAAATTCTGAAATTAATTGATTAAAGCTCAATCT
>JAHHUJ010000032.1 GCA_020024075.1 Psychrobacter sp. | reverse complement strand
GCAGTAGCCACCATAGCCAAATGACGGGTTGTTATAATGCTGACCGATACGGGGGTCTAAACCAACGCCTGTGATAATGGATTGGCTGTTTAGCTGATGCTTCTCAGCAAAGCTGTCCAGTTCATTAAAAAAAGCAATGCGGGTAGCTAGGTAGCTGTTAGCAAATAGTTTCACCGCTTCAGCTTCCGTCGGTGGCATCATAAGTGTTGCCACATCAGGTGTTAGGCTGGCTTGTCGATATAAGTTCATCAAGGCCGTCGCCAAGGCTTGCTGCTCGGAGGTTGCGCCAACAATGATACGTGAGGGATATAGGTTGTCATACAGCGCTTGGCCTTCGCGTAAGAATTCAGGCATAAATACAATTTGACTGTCAAATTGCTGACGCATACTTTCGGTAAAGCCAATGGGAATGGTCGACTTAATGATGATAGGCACGCTAGTGTTTTGCTCTCGGACTGCAGCAATACTGGCTTCAACCGAGGAGGTATCAAATTTACCTGAAGCCACATCATAGTTAGTCGGTGTGGCAATAATCACCAGATTACTATTTTGATAAATACCCTGATTGTCTATCACGGACTGCTGTGTGGCGGTCAAATTAAGTGGTTTATTGGTTAGATAATCACAAATTTCGGTGTCTTGTAGCGGAGACTTATTTTGTTGTAACAGTGCTATCTTATTCTTGTCGATGTCAAACAGCGTGACTTGAGTATTTAGCTGTGGTTGTGCCAATAAAATGGCATTGGACAGACCCACATAGCCTGCGCCAATCACTACAATATTGGTTAAAGAGGGCAAGGTATCGAGGCCAGTTGAGGTGTCATTTGCGGCAGCATCTGTTGTGTTATCTAAAGCAGAAGAGATATTTGTTGCATCGGTCATGTCTTTTTTCTTCTTGTTTAAAAGTGTGTTTTTGAGTTTATTAGTATGAAGCCTACTATATTCTGATGAAACCATAATTACAATTGTAAAATGATACACTTCAGGTATCACTACTCAAAGTAGCGGCTACTTTAGCCACGCACAGTATTTTTTTTGATAAAGGTAATAGGGCCATGTCACATTTATTAAGCACTGCACCAAACACTGTACCAAACAATACATTAAACACTGCACTAAACCATGCATCAAGCACTGGATCAAAAGCGATACCAATCACCGTACCAAAGCCAGTAACTGGAACCCCAGAACCCACCTCTGATATGAGCGACTTATTGGCCTTGATGGCTAGATTGCGTGTTGACTGTCCTTGGGATGTTAAGCAGACCAATCACAGCTTGATTCCGTATGCGATAGAGGAGGCGTACGAACTCGCTGAAGCGATTCAAGAGGGCGATATTGAAGACATCAAAGGCGAGCTTGGCGATGTACTGCTGCAAGTGATTTTCCACTGCCAAATTTATGCTGAACAGCAGCAGTTTGATTTGGGCGATGTGATTTATACCCTGCAAAGTAAACTGATTCGTCGTCATCCACATGTGTTTGAAGCTGATAAGCTGCCCGATGAAGCCGCAGTAAAAAAACGCTGGGATGAGATTAAAGCTCTAGAAAATGCAGAGCGTGAACGCCGTGGTAAGCCCAAACGCAGCTTAGATGCTGTCAAAGCCGGCAGTGTATTAATGCAGGCGCAAAGCTTACAACAAGCCGCCAGTAAGCTGGGCTTTGACTGGGAAGGAGTAGCTGGAGCGATAGAGAAGCTAGAGGAAGAAATCGCCGAATTAAAGCAGATATTACCGCAAGCTGGCGAGCAGGTAGATGTCACTCACAAACAGGAGCTGGAAAAAGAGCTTGGCGATTGCATCTTTGGCTTAGTAAATGTGGCACGCAAACTGAACTTAGATGCCGAAGCAGCTACCTTAACCTGTGTGCATAAGTTTCGCTCACGCTTTGGTTTCATTGAAGGGGAGTTGGCCAAACAGGGTAGAAGTGCCCAAGACAGTAGCTTAGAGGAGATGGATGCGCTGTGGGAGCTGGCCAAACAGCATGAATAAGCCCACTAGAGTAGTGGTTCTTGGGATATTATGGGTGCTTCAGTTGGGCTTAATCTCAAATGCTTGGGCGCAGCAATGCTTTGCTGATGCCAATCAAGCCTATGCCTATCTGATAACTCAGCAGCAAAGTCAGCAACTGGCTAAGCAAAGTGTGGTTATCAATTTAAATACTGCAGCTGAGGGGGAATTAACGCAATTAATAGGTATCGGCAGTAGTAAGGCGCAGCAAATCATCTTATATAGAGAAGCTTTTGGGCCGTTTGGCTCTGTTGATGAGTTGGCAAAAGTAAAAGGTATTGGCGATAAAACTGTGGCCAAAAATAGAGCTCGAATGAGCGTGGAGTAGTCAGTAAGCTAAGCCTGTGACCAAAAGCGGGTCACTGACAAACCACTTGTACAATCTCATCATCAGCGGCCAAAAGTTGCCATTGTAGTTGTTGAAAATTAGCGGTAGTCAAAGGCGTACTGCCAGTTAAGCTAGTGATGGCAGGTTGCTGACAATTCACTAGCTGCGGAATAATTTTGGTACTCATGCGTCTTTCAAATAAGTAGATATTGCTGCCTCTGATGTCCTCTGTGGTCGGGTTAATATCAGGGCTAAGCGGCTTGCCTGTCTCAACCGCCATAAAGCGAATCACTTGTGGCTTCAGGTAGCTCCAAGGGCGATACCATACCTGTCCTTCAACAGTCTTGACCACTTTTACCTGCTCGGGCAACCTATCTATCTGCTGCTGTTGCCAGTTGTACTCTTGATGAATTTGAAAGCCTAACATACCAATTGCTGCAAAAATGGGAATTAGCCATTTTGGAGTGGATATACCGGCAAACTTAGTGAGATGGCGGATAATCATGGCGATACCAGCCATACCAAAGCCTGCAGTTATCGTGGCAATAAATTCATAAATCATGGGCAGGGGTCCAAGGTTAGTGAGTCAAAAAATAGCTTGTGTAATAAGCAGTTTGGGTAATAAATGGCTCGTGTCATAAACAAAAGATGAATAAGTCGCTTAAGTGACCTATTCATCTTTTTTTGGTTAACTCAATGGGCGGGCCACTGAGTTATTTTGTAGTTAAGACAAATAGACTGTCATTTTTTCAATATCAATGATCAATAGCCGACCCAGCACCGCGAGGTGAGCGAACGCTTTCAACCAATTGCTGAATGTGTACCGGAGGCGCTTGAGTCATTGAAGACACTAAGAATGCCACAGTGAAGTTAATTAGGGCACCAATGGCACCAAATGACATTGGTGATATACCTAGCAACCAGTACTCAGCGGTATCAGGCAAATTGGCGGTACCTGAGATGAAGAGCCAACCTTTGTATACAAAGATATAGACCAAGGTAGTAATTAAACCCGCCAACATACCGGCAATGGCACCATAGTTATTGATACGCTTTGAGAAGATTCCCATCATTAATGCAGGGAATAGCGACGCACCAGCGATACCAAAGGCTAGAGCCACCACTTGCGCTGCAAAACCCGGAGGATTAATCCCTAAGTAGGTCGCGATGACAATAGCCACTGCCATTGAGATACGCGCCACCATCAGCTCGCCTTTATCACTAATATCGGGATTAAAGTTACGTTTGACTAAGTCATGGCTAATGGCAGAGGAGATGGCCAATAGTAGACCTGCGGCAGTAGATAAGGCTGCGGCCAGACCACCTGCTGCAATTAAACCAATGACCCAAGGGGGCAGATTGGCAATCTCAGGGTTGGCGAGTACCATGATGTCATTATTTACATTTAGCTCGTTACCTGCCCAGCCAGCATTAGTAAACTTGCCTTCAAGCTCTGCTGCATGAGCTACTTTTGCCGCTTCAACCGCAGCTGTGGCAGCCGTAACATCGCCGCCCTCATTTTGTGCGATGACTAAAGCTGATTGTGCCGCCCCTAAGCCACTATCGTTATACATTTGAATACGACCATCACCGTTTAGGTCATTGTATTGAATAAGGCCAGTGTCCTCCCAAGTCTGCATCCAGCTTGGACGCTCTTCATAACGTAGCGCAGGCGCTTCAACACCTTGTGGATAAACAGTATCTATTAAGTTTAGGCGTGCCATTGACCCCACAGCAGGAGCGGTAAAGTATAGCAGGGCAATAAATACCAATGCCCAGCCCGCTGACCAGCGTGCATCTGCCACTTTAGGAACCGTAAAGAAGCGAATAATGACGTGTGGTAGACCAGCAGTACCAATCATTAAGGATAAGGTAAATAACACCATATTTAGCTTATTAGGCACATCTGCGGTATAAGCGGTAAAACCAAGGTCGGTGACCACTTGATCAAGCTTGGTAAGTAAAGGGAGTCCAGACTCAGTGTGGGTTGAGAACATCCCTAGAGCGGGAATAGGGTTGCCAGTTAATTCAAGAGAGATGAAGACCGCTGGAATGGTATAAGCGATAATTAATACCACATACTGGGCAACCTGAGTATAGGTAATACCTTTCATACCTCCTAACACCGCATAGAAGAAGACCACAAAGGCCGCAATTATTAGCCCTGTGGTGTTTTCTACCTCCAAAAAGCGCGAGAAAGCTACGCCAGCCCCTGTCATCTGACCGATAACATAAGTGGTAGAGGCAATAATTAAACAGGCCACAGCAACCAAAGCTGCAGTCTTAGAATAGAAGCGATCACCAATGAAATCAGGCACTGTGTACTTACCGAATTTACGTAAATACGGCGCTAAAAGCATGGCCAAAAGCACATAACCGCCAGTCCAGCCCATCAGATAAGTAGAAGCGCCATAACCGCCAGCGGCCAACAAGCCTGCCATGGAGATAAAAGAGGCAGCACTCATCCAGTCAGCACCGGTTGCCATGCCATTCAACACAGGGTGAACTCCGCCGCCTGCCACATAGAATTCTTTGGTAGAGCCTGCTCGTGCCCAAATGGCGATACCAAAGTAGAGTAAGAAGGAGGCACCGACAAATAAAATATTAATGGTAAATTGACTCATAACTTACTCCTCATCTAAGCCGTATTGTTTATCCAGCTTATTCATACGCCAAGCGTAGAAGAAGATGAGAATAATAAAGGTGATAATCGAGCCTTGTTGGGCAAACCAAAAGCCAAGATCAGCGCCACCAAACTTTATGCCAGCCAATAAAGGGCGGAATAAAATACCACAGCCATACGAGCCAAGAGCCCAGATGAATAGGCAGATAAGAATCAAACGGACATTGGCTTTCCAATAGTCTGACGAGTCTTGCGAGGGATTCATAAGACAAACTCCTTTTGTCAAAGAAAGGGGAGTGAGCCCCCTTAAGGGAAAACTGCTTCCTGCAGTTACTAAGTATAAGGTAAGGACTGTATCAACAATCCTTTTAAAGTAACCTTGATTGTATCAATCCAAATGTATCAATCCGGATTGTATCAATATAGTTACTTGTTAGCTTTTTAGTTTACAGCTGTAATTCAGGGATAGCAATTAACTATTTTCACAAAAATCATTTATTGCTTAAATGAGTTTTAGTTAAATATCATTAAAATAAATGTAAAAAGTTGGGTCTAGGTTACTCAATTTTTTCACTTAATTTTTTTGCCCCGCTTGTTGTACTCGTCTCGACATTTTCTTAGAATGACCGATTTGTCTGCATAAATGGCCCATTGGCCGTGCAGTTATTAGCCGATTATTTAGGAAGGAGGCGTTATGGCTAAGCTGTTTGTGTGCCTTAAGATAGGCAAATAGCGCCTCCTCTTATTTATTCAATTTAAGCTCACTTAATGGCTCTAAACCCGGCAGTTATCTACTGAGGCTTAGTACCTGGATTTTGCTTGGCTTTTAGCACAGATTAGAAGGTAAGCAAAAGTCAGAGGCTTGGAGAACTAAAGCTGGTTTAGAGACAAGGAGAATTGCTATGGCGGAATCGCCGAATGCCTTTATTGAAGGTTTTAATTCATTTGTAAACTGGGGAAATGGGATTGTCTGGGGCAATGACTCTTGGTTAATCATGGATAACCCCTGGTATGGTCTATTGGTTTTTGTCCTAATCGGGGCCGGTATCTTCTTTACGATTGCCACCCGTTTTGTCCAATTTCGTCAATTCGGTCATATGTGGAGTCTGTTACGTAGTTCAGGACAGGGTCGCAAACATGGTGGTATCAGCTCTTTTGAAGCTCTGATGACCTCGCTTGCTGCCCGTGTCGGTACTGGTAACTTAGCTGGGGTGGCTATCGCAGTCTATATCGGTGGCCCTGGCGCGGTGTTTTGGATGTGGATTACCGCCCTTTTAGGAATGTCGACCAGCTTTATTGAGTCAACTTTGGCTCAGGCTTATAAAGTGCCTCATACTGATAACGTGTATCGTGGCGGCCCAGCTTACTATATCGAAAAAGGCTTAGGTCAGCGCTGGATGGCGATATTTTTCTCACTGTGTCTCTTGATTGCTTTTGGCCTAGCCTTCAATGGCGTACAAGCCAACACCATTGCTCAAGCCACAAATCAAGCTTTTGGTGCTCCAACCTGGTTAACCGGTTTAATCTTAGTGGTATTGGTAGCGCCTGTGGTGTTCGGCGGTCTACGCTCTGTGGCGCGAGTGGCGGGTAAAGTGGTGCCAGTAATGGCCATTTTATACATATTACTGGCATTATTTATCATTATTACTAACTTCTCTGAGTTCCCCTTAGCCATTGCCTTAATTGTAAAATCTGCCTTTGGGTTAGAGCAAGCGGCAGGCGGGGTGCTGGGTTATGGTGTCGCTCAAGCCATGATTAATGGTATCAAGCGTGGTCTGTTCTCAAACGAGGCTGGTATGGGTTCTGCTCCTAACGCTGCGGCAACTGCTAAGAGCCATCCTGACCACCCTGCGGTGCAAGGCTTTATGCAAATGCTGGGGGTATTTATTGATACGCTAGTTATTTGTACTGCGACGGCGTCTATCATTATTTTATCAGGGGTTATTGGCGATCCTAATGTGAAGCAAGAAGGGATTCAGTTGACTCAGTTGGCCTTATCTGAGTATGTGGGTGACTTAGGCATTTACTTTATTGCAGTGGCAATCTTCTTCTTTGCCTTCACCTCAATCATTGCCAATTATAGCTATGGTGAGTCAAACTTAGAGTTTATCTCGGGTGAAAAAAGTGCCAAATCAGCCATTATGATTTTCCGATTCTTAGTATTGGCAATGGTATTTATTGGTTCAGTTGCCAGTTTGCCAGCCATTTGGAACTTCGCTGACTTATCTATGGGCTTAATGGCTCTGACCAACTTGGTGGCCATCGTGCTCTTAACGCCTGTGGCGCTGCGTGTGTTGCGTGACTATGAGCGTCAGGTCAAAGAGGGTAAATCAGCAGAGCAAATTACTTTTGATCCCGATCAATTTGTAAAATTAAAAAATGAAGTCAACCGTGATGCTTGGAAAGACTAATTGACAGTAAAAGTAAATCTGTTGTGCAATAAAAAACCCAGTCAAATGACTGGGTTTTTGTATTAATATCAATAACTTACATGACTATATATTAGGTGCGACTATATATTAGGCGCGACTACATGTTTGGATAGTTTGGACCGCCGCCACCTTCTGGCGTTACCCAAGTAATGTTCTGTGAAGGGTCTTTGATATCACAGGTCTTACAATGCACACAGTTTTGTGCATTGATAACGAACTTGGCACCTTCTGCGTCTTTCACAATTTCATACACGCCAGCTGGGCAATAACGCTGTGCAGGCTCTGCATAAAGCGGTAGGTTCACAGTCACAGGAACGGTTGGGTCCGTAAGCTTCAAGTGGCTTGGCTGATCTTCAGCATGGTTGGTGTTTGAGATGAACACTGAAGACAGCTTATCAAATGTCAGCTTACCATCTGGTTTTGGATAATCTGGCTTATAAGAGGTGCTGGCTTTGTCTAGATTATCATAGTCAGGCGTGTTGTCATGGATAGTCAGTGGCATTTTACCTTTTAGCAAGTTGTGCTCGATAAAGGTAAAGCCACCACCCATGAACAGACCCATACGGTGCATGGCTGGCGCGAAGTTACGCGCTGAGTGGTTGTCTTCATATAACCAAGAGTCTTTGAACATCTGGCTGTAGCTTTCTACTTCATCATGCTGACGACCGGATTGTAGCGCTGCAAAGATAGCCTCAGCAGCCAACATACCTGACTTCATTGAAGTATGAGTGCCTTTAATCTTAGCTGGGTTTAGGAAGCCGGCATCGTCACCTACCAATACACCACCTGGGAAGGTGAGCTTAGGTAGTGAATTCAGACCACCTTTAGTGAGTGCACGAGCACCATAAGACAGACGTTTACCGCCTTCTAACACTTGCTTGATAACTGGGTGTGTTTTTAGACGCTGCATCTCATCAAATGGAGACATATATGGGTTGTGATAAGCTAGGTCAACTACCAAACCGAAGCTTACTTGGTTGTTTTCATCGTGGTATAACCACCAACCACCGCTAGATCCAGTTTCGGTTAATGGCCAGCCTAGACCGTGCATAACCACACCTGGCTCATGCTTGCTTGGGTCAATCTCCCAAAGCTCTTTAAGACCAATACCGTAATGTTGTGGATCGCAGTCTTTGTCTAATGCAAAGCGGCTGATTAGACGCTTACCTAAATGACCACGGCAGCCTTCAGCGAAGATGGTGTATTTAGCGTTTAGCTCATAGCCTGGCTCGTAGCTTGGCTTTTGTGAGCCATCGGCAGCCACGCCCATATCGCCAGTTAACACACCGCGTACTGAACCGTCATCATTGTATAGAATTTCAGAGGCAGGGAAGCCTGGGAACATCATAACTTCAAGCTCTTCAGCTTGCTCAGCCAACCAGCGTACAACGTTACCTAGTGATACGATATAGTTGCCTTGGTTGTGCATAGGCGCTGGGATAATCGCATCAGGGGTACGGATAGAGCGGGTCGCTGAGTTCAAATAAAATACGCGGTCTTCAGTTACAGGCACATTTAAAGGCGCGCCTTTTTCTTTCCAGTCAGGAATCAGCTCGTCTAAAGCACGAGGTTCGATAACCGCACCAGATAAGGTGTGAGCACCAAATTCAGAGCCTTTTTCTACAACACAGACCATAAACTCATCTTGGCCAGCTTGTAGGGCGAGTTGACGGAGACGGATGGCTGCTGAAAGGCCAGAGGGACCACCCCCAACAATAACAACATCAAAATCCATCGACTCACGTTCTATTTGTTCATCTTGCATTTTAAACTCCTTATAGCTGGCTAAATCATACCAACACCACCTAATAATAGTAGGTGTGGACACTATTAATTTAATCGCTAGCAAATATTAATTTGAATACCTGTCAAATATACCCAATTGTGTACCAATAAGCGACCACAGTCAGGCCTAAAAACAGGTTCTCATGATTTAGGCTGGCGGAAACATAAAAAAAGGGTTGCAGTTAGTTACCTATTATAAAATAAAAGTTAGATAAAGACGACACGATTTGTGACTCAGCCGTGGTAAAGTAACAATAGCTACTATTTAAAGGTGATATTTTTGACTGAAGGTTATTTTATTGGTTCAAGGTGATATCACTGGCAATAATACAAGGATATAATAATAATGTCGCATTTAGAGCAACAGTCAGTCACAATATCGAGCAGTTTAGACTCACTTTCAGAGTTTATAAAGCAAGAGAGTAGTGACCGTCGTGGTCGCTCGATTCCACCGCTTGAGCAGTGGCATCCTGAGCGGCAGGGTGAGATGGATATGGTGATTAAAGCTAATGGCGAATGGTGGCATGAAGGAAGCAAGATTAACCGCCAGTCCTTAGTGGATTTGTTTGCGACGGTATTGTGGCGTGAAGGCACTGATCAAGACCCTGCATACTACTTAAAAACCCCTGTGGAGAAAATTCGTATTCGGGTTGAAGATGTGCCTTTTTTTATCACTGAAGTTAATCTCATTGAGCAAAAACAACCAACAGACTCTCCGCTGATTGAATTTATTACCAGTACCGGCGATGTGGTGCCTTTAGATGATGAGCATCCTTTGGTGATGGGGGAGTATCAAGGCGAGCAACGACCTTATATTGAAGTGCGCTTTGGTATGAAAGGGCTACTCTCCCGCAATGTGCTGATGCATTTGATCAAACTAGGAGAGCTGACCGAAGAGGCTGGTAACACCAGTTTGACGCTACACAGTGCTGGAAAAGCCTACTCGGTGACTGTTGAAAATTAATTGCTAGTTTCTTATCGTTAATCAAGCCTGCGTAGATAGCTACTGCGCAGGCTTCGATGCTGTAAATTGGTACTAAGCCATGGCAACCCAAGCTCCAATCATTCCTGCTTCACCTTCATTTAAAACTGACCTCGCTCCCATTGGCATTTTTGACTCTGGGGTAGGTGGCCTATCGGTTTATCTTCATTTAAAGCAGCAGCTTCCAGATGAGCAGTATCTGTATTATGCCGATACGCTAAATGTGCCGTATGGGCCAAGGCCTAGTGCAGAAATTAAAGAGTTGACCTTAATTGCGGTGGATTGGCTGGTAGCGGCAGGCTGTAAACTGATCGTTATCGCTTGCAACAGCGCATCGGCTCATGCCTTGCAAGTAGCAAGACAGAAATATCCCACTATTCCTATTGTGGGCTTGGTGCCTGCGTTAAAGCCAGCGGTGTTAAACAGTAGCAGCAAAAGTGTGGCAGTGTTAGCCACCAAGGCAACTTTAGATGGTGAGCTGTTAAACGCCGTCATCAGTGATTATGCGCTACCGGCTCAGGTCAATGTCGTGAAGTGGTTTGACCCCAGTTTGGTGCCTTGGGTGGAGGCAGGCATGCCAACCCAGAGTGAGACACCAGAGCGATTAAAAGCACAGCTAAAGATCTTTGCTCAACAAAAAGTAGACCATTTGGTATTGGGCTGTACGCACTATCCTTTTTTTCGAGAGTTTGTCATGACCCAGATTGCCGCTGAGAACTTGGGTATTAAGGTGGTAGACTCTGGAGCGGCTATTGCAGCACGGGTCAAGACCTTATTACAGCAGTCACAGTCTTTGGTTATCCCAAAGCAACAAATAGATATGACGGAGGGCGGTTTATATGTTGGTCATAGTACCCAATCGCTAGAGGAATTTAGCTTAGCTCACTCTAAGTTAGCTTTCTTTGTCTCTGATCCCAAAGCTGACTTAGCAGAGGTTTCAAGGCTAGTAAACCAATTGATTTATCGCTGATAGTTTTTCATCATTGAACAGTCTTTTTGCAGCTGATAGTTTTTTAAAGCTGATAGTTTTTTGGAGTGGCCAGTTGGCTTTCGCTCATTGAATCCAATTAATTGAGACTAAGTAATTGAATTTGATTAATGGATGATAGTGGGCGTCCGCAAGTTACCCAAAGCTTGTTTTGTTAATATAAAGCATACGAGTTTGGTTTGTACCCCACTCAAGCTTGCAGTAGAATTTAACTATGCTAATTATAATTAATGGGTAAATAAGAATTTAGTGACCGCAGTGGTCTAAGGAAAATATTATGACAAACAGTAATGAGCGAAACCTAAAAGATGAAATCAATCATTTAGAAGAAACCATGCATGATGCCGAACAGTTTCATACCCTAGAAGAACAAGTGGCGGATATGAAGCGTCGTGGCATTGATCCAAGTAGCGCCTACAAAAAGTGGGATGATGAAAAAGATAATGAAGATGATTGGGGCGATGAGACTTGGAAAGAGAATGGTAAGTGGGAGCCTAAGACATCAACTGACTTAGACAAAAAAGCTCAAGAAAAATGGGATGGGGATAACGGTAAGCCAAATCCGCCACCAGTTATTTAAGCCAACTTTTTTGTTTAGTTTGAACACTGCTCTTTTAGTTAGTTTAAACACGGTAATATAAAAAAGCCACGCAATTATAAATTGCGTGGCTTTTTTTAGGCACAACTCACAACCAAATTATTTACCAGTATCGGTACGGATGATACGAATGGTGCCATCCCCTGAAGTGACTGTACGAGTATCGTCTTGTTGCTGAATAAGACGGCTGATACTGTCACCGCTATGCTGAGAGGTTGGTTGGTTTTGCTGATAAGTGGGCTGTGAAGAGATGCTTTGATCACCACTAATTAAGCGATAGAACTTCTGTCCTGCACGACCATCGGCTGGGAACACACCCTTGCTGGTTTGATACTGCTGAATCGCTTTACGGGTGTTATCACCAATGATACCGTCGACTGCACCAATATCATAGCCGGCATTAATTAAAGCCTGTTGAATCTCTTTGGCTTGTCTACGGCTGATACCTGGGTCATCGGTTGGCCAAGCAGTAATAAAGTCAGTCTTGCTACTGTCCTCGCGCTCGATTAAATCTGACAAATGAGCAATCGCTAACGCATAGTTTTCTGAAGCGTTATAAGAGTAGAAGGTATCGAAGTTCTTACCCACTAAGAAGGCAGGGCCGTTTAAGCCTGCAGGTAATAATAATCCTGCACTGCTTAAGTCATAAGGTAGCGGGCGACCATCGGCTAAGGTAAAGCCTTTGTCACGCCAGTAGCTCATAGGCTTCTTGTTCTTGCGGCTGTTGCTGCCCCAAAAACCGTCAGGGATTTTGACCTCATAGCCCCAAGGTTCACCACTACGATAGCCACGTCTCTTTAAGAAGTTAGCAGTAGAAGCTAGAGCGTCTGCTTTACTGTTTACCAAGTCACGACGGCCATCGCCATCGAAGTCAACGGCTAAATCTAGGAAGGTGCCTGGCATAAACTGGGTCTGACCAAAAGCACCGGCCCAAGAGCCTTTCATATCGCTGGCGGCAATATCACCGTTCTGGACAATTTTTAGGGCATTTGCAAACTCGCCACGGAAGTATGACTGGCGGCGGTCAAAGCAAGATAGAGTAGCCAATGATTGGAATAAGTCTTTTTTACCCAAAGTTTGACCAAAGTTAGACTCTACGCCCCAAACCCCCAATACGTGCTCCGCTTTTACCCCATAACGAGATTCAATACGGCGCAGGGTATCTGCCATTTCATGTTTAGCCCGAATACCATCTTCGACACGCTCTTTATCTACCAGCGAGGATAAGTAATCCCATACATCTTTTTGGAACTCTGGCTGATAGTTAAGTGAGGATATAACGCTTGGGTCGGGCTCACTTGGACGATATCTTTCAAAAGTTGAACTACTTACGCCACGGAAGGTGCTTGAGTTTTTTAGGTTATTTAGACACTGTTGAAATTGAGCATTAGATAAATTGGGTTCTGGCGGTCTAGCAGCTTGAGCACTGGTCGCAGCCAAAGATAGGCCAATGGCTGTGGTTAGAGCAGCAGCAATACGGGTAGGCAACATAGGGTTGATCCTTAGTAAGATTGGTTATTTGTAGTATTAGAAATAAGAAAGAGGGTGACAACCTGTCAAATAATAAAAGATAAACAACATACAAGCTTTACAAAGTTGTCAAACAAAACGCTTATAGTTGGCGCTAGCTTAGGGTAACCAAAATGAAGATTAAATAAAAGCTGTGAGCGTATTTGGTTACCATAATATGACGTGTAGTAAGGGTTGGGTTAGGG
>JAHHUJ010000031.1 GCA_020024075.1 Psychrobacter sp. | reverse complement strand
AACGACCTCTCTAGGCTTAGGTTTAGTTACTGAAAAGATAGAAAGCCCTTTTGATAAACCAATGACAATTGAACAAATTGTTAAAGAAGGTTTATTCAATGAAGATATCCGGATCGCTTTTAATAAATTCTTTGATGACTGTTGTAAATATCATGTGGTATTCGGCGAGGTAAATCTAGGTGGTATTATGTATACAGAATCTCGTCAAGGCAAACCTGAGTTTGTACTGGTAGATGGTATTGGGGACAAAAACATTATTCCTTTTCGAGCTTGGTTTAAATCATTAAATGACAAAAAAGTAAGAAAAGTTGAAAAAAAACTAAAAGAACAATTGCATAAAATAGATAGCTCAATACAGTTCTAACTTGTTCGTAATAAGCTTTATATTTTTATATATTCCTACACATAAAGCCTAATATTGTTCAGTTTGCTATCGCTTTATATAAGTTAAAAGGTTAACTATGATACTTACCAAAGACCTCAAATTGATAGATGAAGGCACCCAAAAAAGAGTCTTTCAGCATCCAGAAGATAACTTTAAAGTAATTAAAGTTATGAAGTCTGAACACGCAACAGAGGATGGGGGCAGAAAAGGTCAGCATAATCTGCGTGCTCATCATGCTCAAGGTATTTATAAACAGTTTCGCAGAGAGCTATTGCAATATCTTCAGCTATGTAAAACCAACTATGGTAAAAAAAGATTCGTTTTTCCTATCGAAACCGTGTATGGCTTTATAGCAACTGATGAGGGTCTAGGTTTAGTAACTGAAAAGGTATTAGGTCCTAATAATAAGCCTATCACCTTATATGAGCTAGAAAAACAGCAGTTATTTACTGAAAAGCATGCTGTGGCATTAGATAGATTCTTTGAGGAATGTATTGATTTACATATCGTATATGGTGAAGTCAATATAGCTGGTATTATGTATACCGAACAACGCCAAGACCGTCCAGAATTTGTATTAGTCGATGGTATTGGTGAGAAATTAGTGATTCCCTTCAGAGCTATGAGTAAAACCATTAATACCCGTAATATTAGGAAGGTTGAGGATAAAATAAAGAGTCAAATCACTTATTATACTCAATAGAACCTTCTAAAATGGTTTGTATTCGCTACTACAAAATATAGGACTATCTTTTTTCTACAATTAAAGTTTAGTAGAAAGGTTAATGTCTAAAACCAAATAAAAATAGTTGGATTCATTAAATGAAAATACTAGTAACTGGCGCAGCAGGCTTCATCGGCTTTTTTGTATGCCAAAAACTACTTCAACGCGGTGATGAAGTTGTGGGTATCGATAATCTCAATGATTATTATGATGTCTCGTTAAAGCTTGCTAGATTAAAAGAGCTAGGTATTGAGCAAGCTAATGAAAACGATGGCTTTATCTCACATAATGACAACTTTAAATTTGTTAAATTAGATATAGCAAGCCGCAGTGATATGGAGTCCTTATTTGAGGAACACCCGTTCGATGCTGTGTGCCATTTAGCAGCACAAGCCGGTGTTCGCTACTCTATCGAAAACCCGCATGTATATGTCGAAACTAACGTAGTTGGGTTTTTGAATATTTTAGAAGGCTGTCGTCAGCATAATATTGATAACTTATGTTTTGCTTCTAGCTCCTCTGTGTATGGTTTAAACCAAGCACAGCCATTTAAGACCTCAGATCACACCGATCACCCCGTCTCTTTATATGCAGCCACTAAGAAATCAAATGAGATGATGGCACACACTTATGCTCATCTATTTGGTATTCGCTGTACCGGCTTACGCTTCTTTACTGTATATGGCCCTTGGGGACGCCCTGATATGGCACCTATGCTATTCGCTGATGCCATCTCTAACAACCGCCCTATAAAGGTATTCAACCATGGAGACATGAGCCGCGACTTCACCTATGTTGGTGATATTGCCGAAGGTGTTGTGGCAATTTTGGATACGCCTGCTGGTAGTAAAGATGTGGCAGCGCCAAGGTTTGATCCACTACAACCTAGCCCAGAGACCTCTTCTGCTCCTTATCGCCTTTATAATATTGGTAACAACTCTCCGGTAAATTTAATGGACTTTATTCATACCTTAGAGGCAGAATTTGGTATAGAAGCCCAGAAGATTATGATGGAGATGCAGCCAGGTGATGTGGCCTCTACTTATGCAGACTCTAGCTCGTTAACTCAATTAACTGGCTTTAAACCAAATACAGATTTAGCGGAAGGTATCAAACACTTTGCTACCTGGTATCGTGATTATTTTAAAAAATAATGTATGTATTTACTTTACCCATTTATTCAGGCTATCTATATAATCAAAAAAGCCAGTTAATCAAAAGAGTCAGATAATCAAAAGAGCCAGTTTTAACGACCGGCTCTTTTTTTTCGTGACAAAATACAACTTCCACGTATATACTATATAATCACTCTAAAAGCTATAACTATTGTACTATTCGGCAACTGTCTAATAAAGAAGTTGTGGCTTCCCAGTGTAGCTCTTTTTTGGCTAAATCTGCTTTTGCCCAAAACTTAGCTAAGTCACCTTCACGTCTAGACTTTATCTTCTTCTCAATCACTATATTATTCGCAGTTTCAAAAGCACTAACCAACTCAAGTACCGTAGTGCCCTTACCTGTACCTAAATTAAAAACATGAAATCCAGCGTTTACTAAATAGTTAATCGCAGACAAATGTCCTTCTACCAAATCCATAACGTTAATATAATCCCGCTCACCAGTACCATCCCTCGTTTCATAGTCATCACCGAATACTTGCAAATAAGGCAGTTCAGAATTAGCGACCTTGATTAGATATGGCATTAAGTTATTTGGAATATCTTTTGGGTTCTCACCAATTAAGCCTGAAGGATGAGCACCTATTGGATTAAAATAACGCAGAGTTATTGCTGCAAAAGCATTATCTGCTGTGCAAATATCACGTAACATATGCTCTACATGTAATTTAGTATATCCATAGGGATTAATTGGATTAGTAGGATGCTGCTCATCATAGGGTAAATATTTGGGCTCTCCATAGACTGTAGCAGAGGACGAGAAAATAATTTTATTGACCTTATTGTTCTGCATAGCCTTTAGCAAAGATAAGCTACCAGATACATTGTTATCATAATACAATAGCGGTTTAGCAACCGATTCAGCAACTGCTTTTAGGCCAGCAAAGTGAATCACAGCTTCAATAGAGTATTGTTTGAAAATATCATCCAGTAACTCTTCGTCTCGGATATCTCCCTCAATAAAATCGAGACTTTTCTGTGTAATTTTTTCCACTTTCTCTTTTACATTGGCATGGCTATTTGAAAGGTTATCAAGTACCAAAACCTCATAACCTGCCTGCAAAGCAACCACTGCAAAGTGACTACCTATATAACCAAGACCACCGGTAACTAATAGCATACTGTGTGTACTCTTATTTTATTTGCAGATTTATATACATCGATACTAATTATATCGTAAATATCAGGTAGCCTAAATTAATATATAAAAAAAGCCGAACACTCAGTGCCCGGCTATGTTTATAAACAAGTTACTCGATTAATCCACAAAGCTCAACCAATGCAGGTACTTCTCGTTACGGCCATGCACCACATCGAAATACAAGCTTTGCAGCTTCTCAGTTAGCTCACCACGCCCGCCATTACCGATAGTGCGGTCATCATATTCACGGATTGGGGTAACCTCAGCTGCGGTACCCGTCATAAATACTTCATCTGCTAAGTAAAACTCATCACGAGTGATACGGCGCTCAACCACTTTAATACCCAAGTCTTCAGCGAACTGAATAATAGTTCGACGGGTGATACCATCAAGAGCACCACCCGCTAGATCAGGAGTATGTAGCTCTCCATTCTTAACCAAAAACAAGTTCTCACCTGAGCCCTGACATACATATCCTTGAGGATCCATTAAAATGGCTTCGTCATAGCCGCTACGTGTCACTTCTTGGTTGGCCATAATTGAAACTGGGTAGTTACTGGCTGCTTTCGCTTTACACATAGTCACGTTGGTCATGTGGTGTGTGTATGACGAGGTTTTAACACGAATTCCTTTTTGGATACCCTCTTCACCCAAATACGCGCCCCATTTCCAAGCAGCAACCATAGCATTGATGCTATTGCTCCGTGAAGACAGACCTAACTTTTCAGCGCCTACCCAGATAAGCGGACGCAGATAGGCTGAGTCGAAGCCATTTTGCTTGATGACCTCTTTTTGAGCTTGATCTAGAGCGGCTTTGTCATAGGGCACATCTAGCTGAAATATCTTGGCAGAACCCAATAGACGCTCAGTATGATCATCTAATCTAAAAATAGCAGTTCTACCGTCCTCTGTCTGATAAGCTCGAACGCCTTCAAAGACTGCCATGCCATAATGCAAGCTGTGCGTTAATACATGTACTTTAGCATCAGGCTGGTCAATCATCTCACCATTAAACCAAAGCTTGCCTTCTGTCGTTGCCATACTCATAATACTTATTCTCTTCAATCTAGTTATAACCAAAATAGATAGACCGTTTTAGTATATCACTGCGACTTAAATTGACTATCAATTTTTAGTTTTGTCAGGCATTTGATTTGGTTATATACGCTTGTTCAGGCTATACCACAATCTCATTCCACTTTGATATCACATACTCTCGTGTCTGTTCCCAGTCTGAAGATTCCACCACGATAGACTCATTGCCCAAGGCGATTTGGTGCATAGCAACCCTTAGTCGAAGATAAGCTTTGGTAAGCCCTTCACAAGTTTCAGCATCCCATACACCGGCCTCAGCTAAGCTTTCAAAGATTCTGACGTTGTCACTCCACTTTGTCAGTTCAGGGTAGTCATGAGCGTGGGCCAAAACGCCATACTGTGCCATAAACTCAATATCGACAATACCGCCTGCATCTTGCTTAAGATGAAACTTACCTTCTTGCTGCGCTTGCTGATTGCTGCCTAAATGATCTTTCATTTTTGAGCGCATCTCAATGACATCTTGCTTTAAGTCTTCAATATCTCTTTTTCGCGTTAAGACCTGATTTCGGATATGGTTAAAGGCACTCATGACTCGTTTATCACCACAGATAGCACGAGCACGCACTAAAGCTTGATGCTCCCATACCCAAGCTTTTTCTAACTGATATCGCTCAAAGGAGCGGCTAGAGACCACCATCATGCCAGCATTGCCTGAGGGGCGCAGTCGCATATCAATCTCATAAGCACGGCCATCACGGGTCTGGGTATTTAGATAAGTCATCAGCTTTTGGGCCAAACGAGCGGTAAACTTCATACCACTCACTGGTTTTGCCCCTGTGGTCATCGCCTGCTCATTAATTTGATGAATAAATACCAAATCAAGATCGGAGGTATAAGACATCTCAATACCCCCAAGCTTGCCGTACCCTATAATAGCAAAGCCGTTATGGGCTTCATTCACCGATTCACCTTGCTGATTAATCGGATAGCCATGACGCTTCACCAATTCTGAAAATGCACGCTCTAAAGTAAACTCAAGCACTACCTCAGCGATATCCGTCAGTGAGTCAGACACTTTCATAATGGGCCGCTCAGCCAAGACATCGCTGGCCGCCACCGCCAATACTTGAGTGTTTTTGAACAGTCGAAGTACGTTCAGCAGCATCTCCTCATCATCAGGCTCTACCCGCAATAGTCGCTGACGGAGAATATCAGCAAGCTCTTCTTTATCTGGTAGGTGACGATAACGCTGCTGTAAAAATGAATCTAGCAATACTGGATAACGGGTTAGCTCGCCTGCAATCCAAGGACTGGCTGATAACATGGGAATTAGACTGACTGTGGCATTGGGGTTTTCGGCCAGCATAACCAAATAGATAGAGCGGCGACAAATGGCCTCAATCAAATTCAGCAATCTCGGAAATGCCACATTGGCCAAACCCTGCGTCTTTTCATGTTCTAGAAGCGCATGTACCAATACTGGGTAAGCATCATCGAGACGCTCTCGAGCTTCCTGTGACAGATTTGTCACCATCTTGCTGTTCCAAAACTGCTCAAGTTTGGCTTTATTTTCTTCATTTAAAATGCTATCTAGACTCTCCACTTCCGTATCACTGGCCACAGTGATATCTTTTGGAGTTTGACGCTCAGTGACCATTCGATCGAAGGGCACATTGACATTCTGGCGATGCTCATTTAAGCGCTGTAAAAAGGCCGGCCAATCCTTGAAGCCTAAGGTCACTGCCAAATTATTCTGACACTCAGTACTGCTCGGCAAACGCTGAGTCTGCTGATCATGTATCGCTTGAATACCATGCTCCACTCTACGCAAAAAACGATAAGCGTCTGCTAACTGCTGATGAGTTTTGTCATCAATAAAGTCAAATTCATTGAGTGCCTGCATCGCTTTTAAGCAAGACTTGACCTCAAGCTGAGGGTGACGACCGCCATAGATAAGCTGAAAGGCTTGCACCACAAATTCAATATCTCGAATACCCCCAGCGCCCAGTTTGATATTGTCCAAATCCTCACGCTGTGCCACTTGATTTTGAATCAATGACTTCATTTCACGCAAGGCGGCAAAGGCACTGTAATCTACGTAATATCTAAAGACAAAGGGTCTGACAATGTCTTCAAGCTCATCCGCGAAGTCTTGCTCTACTTCATTGACGATACGGGCCTTTAACCAAGCAAATCTTTCCCAAGCACGGCCATGAACAGAGAAGTACTTCTCTAATGCCGACTGATGAATTGCCAAGTCACTACCCTCACCCCAAGGCCTTAGGCGCATATCGACTCGAAACACAAAACCCTCGGCGGTACAGGTATCCAAAATCTTGATAATACTTTGACCCAAGCGAATCATAAAACGCTTATTATCAATGCATTTAGTGCCTTTCGATTTATCTCCATCAGTCTCACCCCGGGCACGGTGCACGAAGATTAGGTCAATATCACTGGATAAGTTGAGCTCTTGCGCCCCAAGCTTACCCATGGCAAATATCGCCATATCATCATACTGACGCTGTCCTTTTTCATCGATATACGTTGGTCTGCCGTAGCGTGCAACCAATTGCTCCCAAGCATACTCTTTAGCGAAAATAAGACAATTATCGGCAAAATCAGACAACTCTCTAGTCAGCTGCTCAAGTGGGATGATACCCAAAGCATCTTGCCATATCCAGCGTAGCATAAGCAGCTCACGCAGTCGGCGCAGGCCTTTCATCACGCCCACTTCATCCGCCCGCTCAAGCTCTCCCTCTAGACCATCATCCAAAGTGTAATCATCAATCAAATCACATATCTGCTGCCGAGTTAGTACCTCCCCTAAGGGATAACTGGTTAAGAAGTTTTGACAAATGGTGAGTTTGCTCTCCCAGATTTGATAGGCAAAAGGGCTGGCTATTTTCAGCTTTTGTATATGCTCTGCCGTTATCTGGTGGGCTGTCAGGGGGGATTGATCTTGAGTCAATGGATTATTCAAGCTATGTTCAGAGGGCATGATAGGGCACGGCTCCTTAAAAGTACTAGTGTGCTATAAGCCTACCACATTACAAGCCGTTAGAAGATGACTGTTTATATTAAATTTATATATGCTGATAGCAACAAAAATGGTATCTAATCTACTCTATTTCAGCGTAATATATAAGGTTTTCTACGATAGGCCTGGCCAGTTACTCTGCACTAACTGATAGATATTAGGAGCCCATAACGATAAGCCATAACCGATAGCACCACCAACCAATACATCGGTAGGATAATGTAATCCCAATACCATGCGTGACAATGCAACTAACAACGCAAAGGGCAGCATAATAGGCAACAGCTCAGGAAAATAGCTGCCCAGGGTTGCGGTAAATAATACCGCTTGTAGGGTGTGACCTGAAGGAAAACTAAAGACATCCAGTGGCCGCTCTCCTAGCACAATTACCTGATGCACCTGATACGGTCTAGGGCGTACCGTTTTTACCTTCAACACTTTATAGATAACTAAACCTAAGCAGCTGACCAAAATGACCGTTGTTAGAGGCACTACTGCCTCCCAGCCTTTGGTTATAAAAGCCCCTAGCATCATAGCGTACCAAAACCAACCGTCCCCTAACCTACTGATTATCTTAAAAAAAGTTGCAATACCATAATTGGTAGAGTAGCGATTGATATGGATACAAAGACTGGTGTCCCAAGAGACAAATTGATTCACATAGACCGCTAAAGCTCGGTTGCGTGACATAAAGGTAAATATAGGGCTAGGCACAACCTCAGAGTTCAACTTAGTGACTGACAATTGCCTCGACTTATCTGTTTTCAAGACTTATCCCCCTCATCTAGTAGCTTAATTAAATCAGGCGTGGTGCTATACCCGACTGTGCTAGTAATACTATATTCCAACCTCATTTGGTTCAGTCTCTGGCAGTTATGAAAACAACCATAGACAGTATAACTCATTGATATTATTATAGTTTATAATTACCATAACCTTAGGGTTTGCCTTTATATTTTATTTTATATTCAATACCGTGTTCACTTATATTTTACTCACTCCCTTACGCTTTTATTATCAATAACTCATAGGTAATTAGTGTGATAACTCCCTGTGATGAACTGCATCATAGAACATAGTTAGCATCTGATCTGCTGGATGCTGCCATGAAAATCCAGCCACGCTTTTAGCAGCCTCTGCTCCTTGCTCTTTTAATACCTGCATTTTGGGTAGGCTAGCCACCTTCTCCACAAATTCTTTTTTATCTCCAAAGCTAACCAGCACGCCACTTCTTTCAGTTACTAACATCCCAGCCGCCGCATCATCGAACGCATACACCGGCAGTCCACTGGCCATTGCCTCGACCACCACATTACCAAAGGTCTCTACTTGACTGGCGAAGACAAAAACATCGGCACTGGCATAATGCTCTGATAACGCCTGTCCTGTCTTTGCTCCAGCAAATATAATATCGTCTTTGGTGCCCGCTGCCAGTGATTCAAGGCGTGCTCTATCTGGCCCATCCCCTACTATGACTAACTTAACAACTCGGTGTAATTGCTCTCGCTGTAAGACCTTGAAGCTTTCGATAACTAAGTCCACTCCCTTTTCAGGCGACAAGCGGCTAACCATAAGCAGTACGGTATCTTGGCTATGTGCTCTCCATTCAGCTCTTAACTTCTCGCTACGATGGGCAACGTTAAAGCGTTCTAAATCTACCCCTCGCCCTACTTCATACAGACGTTTGAAGCCCAAGGAGTCTAGATCATTGAAGGTCTTTTGGCTGGGAACACAAGTGGCCTGTGATGCATTATGAAACCATTTAAAATACGCCATCATAGGCCTAGCTAAGATGCCCAATCCAAAGTGACGACTAAAGTCATGAAACTGAGTATGATAGCCAGTTGTCACTGGTATATTTAAAGCTTTTGCTGCCCACAATGCTGCGAAACCCAGAGGCCCTTCTGTGGCGATATGCACCACATCAGGCTGTAACTGCTGAAACTTCTTCTTAATCTTGAAGTAGTCTGGTGCCCCAAACTGTAATTCTTTATATTTGGGTATCGACATCCCTTTTACTTGAAGATCATGCTTGATGTGCTGCATCACCTTTAAGTAGGATTCTGAGTTATTAGATTGTGCAGAGTTAGGTGATTTGATAGGTGCTTCGGCAATAAAGACCGCTGAATTATTACTAGGTTTAGGTCGCAATAAGCTAATTTGATGACCTTTTAAGTTAAGCTGATACATGAGCTGCCCCAAACTCATCGCGACGCCATTCACCTCTGGCAGCCAAGTTTCAGTCACCAATAAAATATGAAGCAATTTTGTTTGCTTAGCTTGTATACTTCTGTATTGTATACCGCCAATGGCTTCTATATTTGATATACCCTCGCCATCACTGAAACTTTGCCTTAGCATAATGTCTCCTGCCTACTTTTTGTATCTATTTGTAGTTGTTGCTACTTGTAGTTGTTGCTACCAATTTGTAGCTACCGATTTTAATTATTGTCAACTACTTGTTAACTCACCTTAAACCCTAAAGCAAAGATTTGACATTTTTATGGCGTTTTAATCAATTTTTTGTGACAGCCATCTTTCAAAACCCACTAATAGCCACCTTTCAAAACCCACTAATGGCTCCCCTGTTATAAAATACGGCATAGCCCTAATGGTGTATAATTAGCCTTATTAATTACTCACAACGCTTATAAATTCATTCAGATTGACACCCTTATGACGACTGCAAATACGCTACTATTGATTCACGTTGACCCAAGCCAAAGCATTGCTTGGCATGCCTACCGTTACGCCAAAGCTTTTTTGGAGAATTACTCAAGCACTGATGAGTCACCTCGCCCCAAACTTAATATTTTCTTTTATGGAGAAGCTGCTAATACAGGCAACGCTTTACGTTGGCAAAGCGCAGACCGAGCGAACCTCACTCAGCTGTGGAGTCAGCTAAGCCAAGAGTATCAATTAACATTGCCGATTTGCGTTAGCACTGCTTTGACACGCGGCATAACCGATGAGGATAACGCTAAGCGTCATAGGTTAGAGGGGAATAATTTGGCAATAGGATTCGAGCTAGTAGGTCTAGGCGAGCTTGCAGAGCAGCTATCACTGGCACAGAAAGTCGTTACTTTTTAGCCCTAAAACATTTATTTTGATAATAAAAACCCCCAATACTCAGATCCTAATATTTAACACTTAAACCCTGATATCTAAAAAATAAAAAAGGATACGCTGTGTCTATACTCATTCGTTTAACCACAGGGACAGAGCTTGCCACTTATGAAGGCTGTGCTTTGGCGTTGACCTTAGCAAGCTTTGGTCAACAAGTTCAGCTGATGCTTGGCAGCTCTGTATTTGGCATCTTAATGCAGCCTGAGAGCCGACTGCATGGCATGATTAAATCATTAGATTTGTATGACATCCCGCCCGCTTGGCTTCCAGAGGATGTTTTTAGCAGCTGGATATTTGGTATGGTGCCTGAAGATCTATCCGCCCAGATAGATTTTATACCAGAAGACTTTGATTCAAATCAATTTGATCAGGTGTTTTCTTTTTAAGCGCCATTGCTTTATAAAAGCTAACACGTTTCATCAAATCTAACCCATTTATACAATCTGATTTACCATCACCTGACACTTTATAAGACCCAACAAGAGCCAAGCTATGTCCACTTTATTTCAACTACATGCCCCGATGAATACCCTAAAAGCGATGGTCCGCGAGATGGCACCGCTTTGGCATTCCGGAGACAGTATTTTGCTACTAGCAGAGAGCGTTGCCGCTCTACCTTGGTTAAAAACATATATTGATGACATCAATTATGATGATGAGCTACTATCGCAAATTACTGATATTGATACCATTTATATCTTAAGCGATGACCTGGCTCAGCTAAACGAGCAAGCCCAAGCAAACTTAGACTTGAGCAAAGTTAGTGTCATAGCTGATAAAAAGTTGCTTAAGCTTCCCCAAATCGTCTTCCGATTTATTACTTTAAATTCTGCACGTTAGGCGCCACTCAACCTCAGCCGACTCCTTTACTTCTTTCTATTGATTTTGTAGCGATACGAGTGACCCATGAGCCCATCTTCTACTTTTGACAACCACAACACATCCGATAGCAGCCACCCATCAAATACTGAGATTAATACAGAGTTAGCTGCCCAAGCTTTAAGGAGCCAAGATTTGACATTAGAACTGGATGAAGAAGGTCATTTGCTGGATCATACATTGTGGACTCCTGAGGTGGCTCAGCAGTTGGCTGACACTTTGGCCGTTACGTTAACTGACGACCACTATCGTATTTTGCAGCAAGTACGTGCATTCCATGCAGAATTTAATCACCCGCCCTCTACTCGGCCTCTGATTAAATATTTGATGAAGACATTACCTGAGATGCAAATTAGCAATCAACTACTACAACAAATGTTTAACACCGGATTGGTCGCCCGCCATGTTAATCGCATCGCAGGCTTACCAAAACCACCAAATTGTCTATAAACCTCTTACTGTAAATTCATATTCAAATTACACTTATTTAGGGTCGTAAGGCGTTAATTCGGTATAACCGATACTGCGGCCCTCATCACCAAAGAACCCTTGCTGCCGCCAAACTTCATATAGACAAATACTGATACTATTAGCCAGATTCAAGCTACGCGAATCAGGTAGCATGGGCAGCCTTAACCAGTTTGCGGCGCCAATATCCTCACGAATATCATCGGCCAGTCCTGCGGTTTCAGATCCAAAAACCAAAGCAATGTCTTGCTGCGAACCATCAGGCTGGCTTGAGCTAAAATCATAATCATAAAAAGGATGACTTAGCTTAGTGGTTAGCGCCACCATACGCTCACAACCCGCTTCTTTTAGCGCCTCTTTTGCCGCTTGCCAGTCCTTATGCACCTGCATCTTGGCGTACTCGTGATAATCGAGACCCGCCCGGCGTAACTTCTTGTCTTCTAGGTCAAAACCTAAAGGTTCAACCAAATGTAACTGTGCCCCTGTATTTGCACATAAACGAATGGCACTGCCTGTATTATTTGGAATTCTAGGATGCACAAGTACAATGTGAATTGTCATAAGATTTTGCCCTTAATCAAACGGTATAAGATATCAATGAGTTTAGATTTCAAATTTACAATTCTATGACAGTTTTAGCCAAATTACACACATTAATATGTTGTCGCCTCCCTTCCAATTAATATATTATGTAATTAAGGATAACACTTATGTTTCTGAGACTTAGTAATTGAACTTAACTAGCTAAGCCTAAGTTCTTTAACAAGTTTTACATTAGCTTCAAGTTGAAAGCATGACTTTATCCTTATCACTTGGTGATGAATTTTTAACATTTTTTATTTATATTTTTTGATTTATATTAAGGACTCAATATGAAAAAGTTAGCTTTCGCATCTTTAACTGCACTAATCGTATTATCTGGTTGCAACACTTTCAAAGGCTTCGGTCAGGACGTTTCTAAAGCCGGTGAAGGCGTTACTAAAACTGCTGATAAAGTAGAACAAAAAATCTAAGCTTTTTTGACTTGGTTTTTTATACACCCAAAGTGAACGCTTTGAAGCTTAGAAGCAGGTTGGTTTGAAAGATACCACTTTTAAGTGTCATACCACTTACGATACAGTGTATAAATAAGAGCTCACTTTTTGTGGGCTCTTATTTTTTTAGATGGATATTTTCAAAGCACTAAAAGCGCTTTTCCTGAGTCATAAAAACCCTTTTTCTAAGCAAAAATAGCCCTAAAAAGGCATTTATCAGTGCCAAATGTTAATTTGGAATATTCTCATAACTTGGCATTCAACTAAAAGTTGTTATAATCAGCATGAAACTTACAACTATTACAATTCAACGCTCTTTACGAGCTTATAACGGAGAAAAAAATGGCAGATTTTAACGTAATTTTAGATGCAGGTGATGTTGACGGCGGCGAGATTAACGTTGTAGTTGAGATTCCTACGGGCAGTAACCACAAAATCGAATGGAACCGTGA
>JAHHUJ010000030.1 GCA_020024075.1 Psychrobacter sp. | reverse complement strand
TCATCAGACAACTCATCCACGTAATAATAACCCGCCAAATCAAATTTCTTTAACTCTTCTGCCTTGGTTATCTTATTATCTGCGGCATATTTCACCATAAGACCCCGTGCTTTTTTGGCATAGAAGCTGATCACTTTATACTTACCGTTTTTTTCATCTTCAAAACGTGGGGTGATGATATCGACATCAAGTGATTTCTTTTTGACGGCTTTGAAATATTCATTGGAGGCCAAGTTAATCAATACATTATCTTCGCCCTGCTCGCTCGACTCATTCATTCTTTGATTAATCACCTTAGTAATATCCTCCCCCCAAAATTGATACAGGTTATCGCCATGATCATTTTTGAGCTTGGTGCCCATCTCTAGGCGGTAAGGCTGAATTAAATCAAGAGGTTTTAATACCCCATATAACCCTGACAAAATCCCTAGATGCTCATTAAGATAAATCACCGTCTCTTTATCTAAGTTATACATATCAAGGCCGGTATAAACATCACCGTCAAATAGATAAGCCGCAGCTTTGGCGTTGGTTTCATCAAAAGGTTTTTGCTCACTCCAGGCCCAGTCTTGATTGCGCTGCGCATTTAGTTGAGCTAAGTCATCAGAGATACTCATTAACTCCTGCAAATCTACAGGCTCTTTAGACTTCAAGATTTTCATAAGCTGTTGCGCCTGCTCGATAAGCTGTGGCTGACTATAGTAATTACCCACGTTGACTGGGATATCATCGCTCTCATTTAAACTTTTGGCTGGAGACAATACAAAGTACATAGCTTTATCCTCAATTTATTTATTTATTTTTTTGCTTGCTTAGCATCTTTCTGGCTTGGTTTCATTCTTTAACTCGCTATAGTTTAGCAAGATTAAGCCCTTCCTGACTAATATCTAAGACTCGACTTAACTTAAATCTTTCTGCTATTACTGATAGTTTTTTCTCGCATTCATAGATAACCTTGTGTTATGTTTCCATCTCACTTTAGCAAAAGCGCATAAATTAAAGTTTGTGATTAAATTTTACTGGTTGGTCACATTTCTACGATGAATTATTTTAATTAATATTCTTATAATAAATTCCTGTGATGGTATTCAGTTAACCATTTATTAAATTGATAACTATTAGTTTGAATATCACCAACCAGATGTTTTCGCTAGCGAATATCAAAACTGAGACAACATCCGGTGAACTTAGTCAAAACTTAGATCAATCAAACAAGCTAGGAGCAAACATGATAATAGGCACAATCCAAGCCAAGCAGGCATTTGAAGGGCGTGTTGCCATTACGCCAGACTCAGTAAAGAAACTTATTAAGCTTGGCCATGAGGTGATTATTGAATCTGGTGCAGGCCAACATGCCTATTATGATGATGCCGCTTATGTTAACGCTGGTGCTAAAGTCGCTAGTGAGTCTGAAGTACTGTCTCAGGCCAATATTATCTGTGTGGTTCAAAACCTAACCGCAGAGCAAATCGCTCAACTTTCTGCTGGCAGTATCGTTATCGGTATGCTCGACCCTTACCGCAATGATCAGTTAGATAACTATGCGCAGCAAGGGGTCACTGCCTATGCGATGGAGCTACTACCTCGTACTCTATCTCGTGCACAAAACATGGATGTGTTGTCATCGCAAGCCAACTTAGCCGGTTACAAAGCGGTGCTAATGGCAGCCAATGAATACGCCCGTCCTTTCCCTATGTTTATGACTTCTGCCGGTACGGTTAAGCCTGCCAAAGTGGTTATCTTAGGCGTCGGGGTTGCCGGCTTACAAGCCATTGCTACTGCTAAGCGTTTGGGCGCTGTGGTAGAAGCTAGCGACTTACGCCCTGCGGCCAAAGAGCAAGTAGAGTCACTAGGTGGTAAATGGCTAGATGTGCCTATGAGCGATGAGGAAAAAGAAAAAGCTAAATCAACAGGTGGCTATGCTTGGACCCCTTCCGAGCAGTATATGAAAGATCAGGCGGCTGTGGTCGATAAAGCAGTCTCTAATGCAGATATCGTTATTACTACAGCTCAAATTCCGGGCCGTAACGCTCCAAGATTAGTGCACAAAACGACGCTAGATAAAATGAAAGCTGGCTCAGTACTAATCGATATGGCCGCCAGCTCAGGTGGTAATATCGAGGGCACAGTACCTGGTGAAACTGTGGTCACAGACAATGGCGTGCGTATTATCGGTGCCGCTAATATCCCTGCAAGCTTAGCAGCACAGTCATCCGACTTATATGCCAACAACTTGGTGAACTTTATCACCACTTTATTTGATCAAGACAACAACAATGTCTTAACGATTAACCTTGAAGACGAAATTCAGGGAGCTTTAGCAGTAACCCATAGCGGTGAGGTGCGTTTACAACGTAGATAGGGTTTTATTAATCAGAATCTTAATTCTGGTTTTAGACCCTGTGTTGTAAAGAATAATCCCAAAAGCTAAACGTGAATAATTTAGAAAGATCTTAGGAGAAGATTATGCTTGCTACCTTATTAGCAACCGCACCACTGGGAGCTGCCGTCACTGGTGGCACCCCTTTTGTGGCCATATTTACCATCTTTGTACTTGCCATATTTGTGGGTTATTACGTGGTTTGGGGCGTTACCCCTGCCCTTCATACCCCATTAATGGCGGTAACCAATGCGTTATCTAGTATCGTTATCGTTGGCGCCATGCTACAAACCATCAGCATTGATGGCAATGCCATTTCAGTCACCAGTATTTTGGGTGCCTTTGCGGTATTTTTAGCCAGCATTAATATCTTTGGTGGTTTCGCTGTGACTGAGCGTATGCTTGCCATGTTCAAACCCAAAGCAAAAAAAGTTAACACAGCCACTGACCAAAAAGGAGGGGATGCATGAATCCAACTGACTTAACCCAAATGAACTGGATTGCTGCCCACGCTGATTGGTTCTATTTAGTAGGCGCTGTATTATTTATCCTAACCTTACGCGGCTTATCTAGCCCCAAGACAGCCATTCGCGGTAATCGCTTCGGTATGGCAGCCATGGCCATTGCAGTTATTACCACCTTTTTCTTAGCCGAAGGTCCTGTGCTTTGGCTAATCATTGGTGCGATGATCTTAGGTGCTGTAGTTGGTATGTGGAAAGCGAAAACCGTTGCCATGACCGAAATGCCTGAAACTGTGGCTTTAATGCACTCTTTCGTTGGTTTGGCAGCCGTCGCTATTGCCATTGCGACTGTACTAAATACCACCCATGAGCACAGTACCATTGCTCGTGTTGAGCTGTTTATTGGTTGCTTTATTGGTGCCATTACCTTCTCAGCTTCGGTGTTTGCCTTCGGTAAATTAGGCGCCAAAAAATGGGCCAAAACTGTCAATGGCAGCTGGGTTAAACCCTTACAGCTGATTCTTTTTGTAGCGATGATTGCTTGCGGTGGCTTGTATTTCGTTACTGAATCAATGCCAGCGTTCTATGCCATGACTGTGTTTGCTATTTTGTTTGGCTGGATGTGGATTGCCCCAATCGGTGGCGGTGATATGCCAGTAGTTGTGTCTCTACTTAACTCATTCTCTGGTTGGGCTGCCGCTGGTATTGGCTTTACTCTAGGCAACTCAATGTTAATTATTGCCGGCTCACTGGTAGGGTCATCAGGTGCGATTTTATCTTACATCATGTGTAAGGCCATGAACCGCTCATTACTAAACGTATTGTTTGGAGGTATGGGCTCAACTGCTGCTGTCGCTGGTAGTGATGATGGGGCACCAAAAACTTATAAGTCTGGCTCTGCTGAAGATGCAGGCTTCTTAATGAGTAATGCCAGTGATGTAATCATTGTTCCAGGTTATGGTATGGCGCAAGGCCGTGCGCAGAACGCGGTAAAAGAATTGTATGAGCTGCTAAAAGAACAAGGAGTAAATGTTCGCTTTGCCATTCACCCTGTTGCGGGTCGTATGCCAGGTCACATGAACGTACTGCTTGCTGAGGCAGATGTGCCTTATGATGACATTTTGGAGATGGATGAGATTAACTCAGACTTCCCAAGCACAGATGTGGTATTGGTTATCGGTGCCAACGACGTGGTAAACCCATCTGCTAAAGATGATCCAGGCTCTCCAATCTTCGGTATGCCAATCCTTGAGGCTTCAAAAGCGCAAACGGTTATGGTTATCAAACGCTCTATGAGCACCGGCTATGCTGGACTCGACAACCCACTATTCTATCTAGATAAAACCATGATGATCTTTGGTGATGCGAAGAAGATGGTGGAAGAAATGGTTCGTACCATTAACGGTGGTGGTCACTAAGCTTTATGAAATAGTTATAACCCCTGTTACTTTCATTTCATTAATCAAAACTCAATTAATCAAAAAGACAGCTTAGGCTGTCTTTTTTGCCAGCTAAACTATTTACTTTATTAGGTAATAAGCCAAGCAGCTCAGTAAGAAATACTAACAAAACACCTTCAATAATGCCCTTGGAAATGTAACAAGGTATGACCATATATAGAGTATAGTTAGCTTTAATAGGTTTTCGCTCAAATTAGGTTTTCGCTCAAATAACGAGCACCTATAACAACCACCCTATTAATGAGTGACTTATCCCATTGATAACCACTCAAACAAAATAAATAACTTAAGGGCAAATATATGTTTAACAAATTAAAAAATATAAAAGCAAAAAAATTAGTGGCAGGTGTTGGTTTAGCAACGGCAACCGCAGTAGCTTCGACTGCAAGTATGGCTTCAACAGCCTTAACCCCTTCAACTGCAGACTACTCTTTCACGGTTGAAAACAAATATAAAGGTACTGCTACTCGTACTTTGACCAAATCAGGTAACTCTTGGAACTACAAAGTAAATGCCAGAGTGGCAGGTGTGGCTACAGCCAATCAAAGCAGCACCTTCAGCTTAAGTGGTAATAATATTATCCCAAGCAGCGCAAGTACCAGTTATAAATTATTTGGTGTGGGTCGTACCCACAATATGAAGTTTAGTAACTCTGGCAAAAAAGTGGCCAGTACTTACCGTGGTAAGACCGTAAACTTATCAGCCCCTAATAGAGCTTTTGATGATTTGAGTCTAGAAGCCCAAATCAGACAAGACCTGCTAACAGGTAAATTCACCGGTAACTACTACATGGTCAAAAAAGACAAAGTAGAAAAAACACCTTTCAAAAAAGCAGGTAATACTAAAATTACGGTTCCAGCAGGTACTTTTGATACCATCCGCGTTGACCGTATTCATGATGACAATGATCGTTCAACCAGCTTCTGGTTGGCACCTAGCTTAGACTATTTACCTGTACAGGTAACTCAGATTAATGATGGCAAAAAAATGGAAATGAAACTGACCAAAGTCCGTTAATTTTTCTGAAATTGATACAGCAATTTATACAGCCTTGTTAAATTGATAAAAAAATGCCTCACTAGATTTAGTGAGGCATTTTTATGTGCTTATTAGTGGCACTCTTACTAAAGTTTTTACTCTATCATTGCCACATTTTATTTAAAAATTTGTTGATTATTATATCAGCGGTATTTTATTAAGCTGTTTTTATATTCAACTGTGCCTTATGCCGTCTAACTTGTAGCCCATATATTAGCGCATACAAACTTAAGCCAATGGCATAACTGACGTACTCATAAGGCAGGTTAAACCAGCCTTGAATGACGTTAGGTATCATCAGCAACAAAGTAATCGCTATTAATACAATCACCTCTAGCCAGTTGGTTTTGACGCGTATCCAGCGCTGTGTCGCTGACGAAAAAGCCAACATACCAAGCACTGCCATAGCAAAAATAAGACCTATCTCAAACGGATTAGTAATCCACTGCCACCCGGCAGGATCTTTTGGATTGGTAGGATCCACTCCATCAATTAACAATAGCTTAGGGTTAAAGAAAAACATAAACGGTAAAATGGCGGTTCTAATATCATAGGCAAAACCTTGAATACCAGTTTTAATAGGATCAGATTTAGCAATACCTGCCGCCGCATAAGCAGCCATACCGACTGGAGGGGTATCGTCTGCCAAAATACCAAAATAGAACACAAACAAATGAGCCGCAATTGCTGGCACTAAATACCCTAAATCTCCACTTAATCCCAAGATAACTGGTGCGGTTAAAGACGCCATCACGATATAGTTTGCAGTAGTAGGCAAACCCATACCAAGCACCAGACACACCACTGCTGTTAACACTAATACTGCCAGTATATAGCCTTGAGACATCACTTCGATTACATCGGCTAAAATTAAGCCAATACCTGTGAGCGTAACTGAACCGACGACTATACCTGCCACCGCAGTAGCAATGGCGATAGGCACCATGTTCTTAGCCCCATTGACCATGCCAGCAACAAGATCATTTATCACTGTCTTACAGTTGTCAGAAAGATTTAAGCTTTTTTTGGTCCATAACGATTTAACAAAGGGTTGAATGACCATAATGGCCATCAATACCAAGATACCATTAAAGGCGGCCCGCTGTGGCGACATACGTAGCACTACCAAAGTGTACATTAAATAGAATACAGGTAGCAAAAAATGTAGCCCACTAACAAACACCCCCCACACTTGTGGCAAGCGATCTTTGGCCTCCCCTTTAATGCCTAACTTTTTGGCCTCCAAATGGACGATATAAAATAAAGCAATATAGCTAACAAAAGCAGGAATAGCGGCCGCCATAATCACGCCAGCATAATCCATTCCCAAAAACTCGGCGATGATAAATGCTGCTGCGCCCATAATGGGCGGCATTAACTGACCATTGGTTGACGCCGCAACTTCCACTGAAGCCGCCTTATGGGCAGGAAATCCCAATCGCTTCATCAAAGGAATGGTAAAAGTACCTGTGGTGACCGTATTGGCAATGGATGAGCCTGAGATAATACCCATCATCCCAGACGCCGCAACAGAAGCCTTAGCCGGTCCTCCATCAAAGCGGCCCAATGCTGCATAAGCCAAATCAATGAAATACTTACCTGCCCCCGCCCTTTCTAGTAGCGCCCCAAATAGCACGAAAAGAAATACATAACTGGCACTCACCCCTAATGGTACCCCAAAGATACCCTCAGTGGTCAGAAACATCTGCCCCATCATTTTATTAACGCTAGCCCCTTTATGCGCAATCATATCCGGCATAATTTGACCAAATTTAACATAGCCCAAAAATATAATGGCAATAATAGCAAGAGCAGGGCCTAAAGCTCGGCGCGAAGCCATAAGTAACAGCACAATCCCTGCCAACGCTACCCAGACGTCCATCGGTATCCAAGCACCGGAACGGGCATTAAGCGCATCGTAAAAGATGAATATATATAGCGAGGTAGCTGCAGCCAGAAGACCAAGTGCATAATTCCAAATTGGAATGCTAGACATTGTTCTTTTGGTGCGAAACATCGGATACATCAGGAAGGTCATAAGCAGTGCAAATGCTAAATGGATCGATCTAACGAATACATCGTTAAATGGAATTAGCACCACATACAATTGAAAAAATGACCACAAAAAAGCAATGACACCAATAATTATATAACCAAGTGAATTGGTCGGTAGCACACGTTTGCCCTCTAAGACATCCGCTTCATCTATATTGACATCATCTATGACCATCTCTTGTGAAGGGGAGTTATTCATGACATTCTCCAAGAATCTTTTTCAAAAAAATAAGCACAGGCCGATAAACCTATGCTTATTCATTAAGCTTACGCATCACAAATAACTTTTATGACTGAGCATTGGCTGAGACAATTCCCGCTTTTTCGAATACTGCTTTAGCGGCAGGGTGTTGTGGCACTGCTAAACCATCAAGTAAAGACTCTTTAGTAATATTTTTATAGGCTGGATGTGCCTCCTTAAACTCATCAAAGTTATCCAGTACAGCTTGGGTAATTGCAGCCACCGCATCATCAGCCATATCATCACGCGTTACCAATACTGCTTTCACCCCAATACTGGGTACATCTTGTTCTACGCCTTCATAATACTCTGCCAAAATAGTCCCTTTAGCATAATATGGATTTTCAGCCACTAATTTGTCGACTCCTTCCCCATCGATTGGTACTAGGTTAATGGCAACAGAGTTTGCGGCATCCTTAATATTAGCAGTAGGATGACCCACCATATAAAAATAACCATCGACCTTCTTGTCTTTCAACATAGTAGGGCCTTCCGATGCTTTTAGCTCATTGGCAAAAGCAAGGTCATCGATACTGATACCACTGGCCTCAAATACTGCCTCAGCGGTCATACGATTACCACTGCCCGGCACATCGACATTAATCTTCTTACCTTTAACGTCCTGCAAGGTAGTAATACCTGAATCTTTACGTACCACAAGTGACAATAGCTCAGGATAAATTGCCATCACACTACGCAGCCCCTCTACTGGTTCGTCAGCGAACTTACCTTCTCCTTTATAAGCTTGGTAGGCAGTATCACTTTGGCTAATACCAAAATCTAACTCGCCCGCTTTAATAGTATTTACATTATAGACTGAGCCACCCGTTGACTCGACTGAACAACGAATGGGGGTTTCTGCAGCTTTTACCATACGGCAAATAGCACCGCCTGTAGGATAATAGGTGCCAGTGACACCGCCTGTACCAATGGTGATAAATTGGGTATCGGTTGCTGTAGCAGATTCGACATCTGATGCTTCATCCGACGAATTAGAGCAGCCTGTCATTATTAACATGCCAAGTGTCATCGCAGATAAAGAAGTGAGTAGTTTCATGAGTACCGTCCTGTTGGTTATTACGTTTAATCCTAGTGAAATATTATTTCACAATATGATTACAAATCTGCATCAATACATTCATACTATTACACATTTTTAACCAAGTCCAGAATTCATCTTAATTCATATTTTTGGGTTAAGTCCTTTTTTGCAGGTAATAAAAAAAAGCCCAGTCCACCCTTAGGGCTGAACTGAGCTTAAATTCAATCAAAAATTTTTAACCTATTAAATAATACCGCTCAATAAATTTAAATTAAGCATTCAATAGACAATCATAGCGAATCTTTAAACTTGTCATTCATTGACGGTAAACGCTTTAATAATTTAAATAACCAAACATTGATAATCAAGATAAGCAGCAAATCAATGCCATATACCCATATCACACTACTGCCGCTGTCATAAAACCTAGAGAATAAAGTCACGCCGCTGGCGCCCAGATAAACCAAAGTTAGCATGCTACTCATTAATAAAGCATAAGGCGACTTCCCCTTAATAATCCAAGGCGTTACGATCAGAGCTGGGATAAGCCATAACAGCTGCCAAGCAATGCCCCCTAGTTTATCTGGCTGAGTAGTTAGCAATATACCTAACAATATTGGCAAACCCAAACTACGATACACAAGCCATACCAGCCAGCTCATGCGCAGCTTCGATTGCAGGTTAGCAATTAACGCTAAGTTCTCTGGACTGCTTCTGTCCAACTGCTTTTTGTTGGCCATACCCTAAGACCACTTAACGTTAGCAAGCGCTTTGGCAGCATTCGCCAAACGGCGGCCTTGAGCAATTGCCAAGCTACGTTCATCTTTGGTCACAGGCTGATCATGAGCACTACCACTCACATGAGTAGCACCATAAGGCGTGCCACCACGATTGGTACGCCCTAGCTCTGGGTTTGAATAAGGCAGCCCCAATACCATCATGCCATGATGCAATAATGGCATCATCATTGTCAGTAACGTGGTTTCTTGTCCGCCATGCATAGAGCCGGTACTGGTGAAGACACAAGCCGGTTTATTTTGTAGATTGCCCGCCAGCCACAAGGTCACGGTACTGTCCCAGAAGTGTTTCATCGACCCAGCCATATTACCGAAATGGGTAGGGCTACCTAAAGCAAGACCTGAACAGTTCTTTAGATCAGACATGGTGCAGTACAAGTCGCCCTCATCTGGGATTGCAGGCTTGGCCACTGTAGTTTCTACAGCCACTTTAGGCACAGTACGAATGCGCGCGGTCATACCCGCTTCCTCAATCCCTTGGGCAACGGCATAGGCCATCTCCTTGGTCGTACCATATTGAGAGTAGTACAGTACCAGCACATAGCTGTCTGCCATAGACTGACTAGAGACATTATCATTTGTCATAAAACATCACTTCCAAATATTTAAAATTTTCTATTACAGAGTCGCTTAAAAGGCAATAGGTGTTGAATAAAAACCATTAAAAAATAAAAACCGTTAAAATAAGTCTGCATAATTTTATAGAACCATTTTGCCACAGCTAAAACTCAAATACTAAACTTAAGCACAAAGCTTGGTTTGCCATTTGTGCCTTAGCAGTATCATATCACTTAGACACAAACATTCCTTACGTTTTGATTATCAATATTTGGTAAACTATGCCACCTTAATACAATATACTACCCCACTTTCGATAACCCAATACAATGATTCTAATATGGAAAACCTGTTAAAAAAGCTACCGTTTTACGATAAGTCTTGGTTTAACTTTTTGCGCTTCTTAATTCGCAACTTCGTTAAAGATAACTGCCAACAAAAAGCGGCCTCGTTGACTTACACCACGCTATTATCAATCGTACCTATTTTAACGGTTTTGCTGATGATCTTGTCTTCAATACCTGCTTTAGAGTCGGTACGTGACCAGATTTCTCATATTATTTATAGTAACCTGTTGCCACAATCAGGGCTACAAGTGTCGCAGTATCTTAATAGCTTTGCCGAAAAGTCAAGTAACTTAACGGCGATCGGTGCCATGGTGTTATTCGTAACCAGTATTATGACTTTGACCACCATCGAGCGTGCTTTTAATGAGATTTGGCGAGTAGAAGATCGATCTGGTGGTATAAAAAGTATTGTTCGTTATTGGACCATTATAACCCTAGGCCCTTTAGTATTAGGAACCGCCTTTATTGTTTCTAGTACGGTACAAAGTCTAAGCTTCTTAAACCAACAAATCGGCGGCTATGGTATCGACTGGGGGTTTTGGGTTCAAGTGGCCTCCTTTGCAGTTACCCTTGCAGGCTTTATTGGTATGTACTGGTTTATTCCAAAAGCCAAAGTACCTCTAAAAAATGCCGCAATAGCCGGTGTCTTTGTAGCTGTTATCTTTGAGCTGTTGAAATACTCATTCGGTATCATTATGAGCAACTTCACCAGTTATGAAGCGATTTATGGTGCCTTTGCGGCTCTACCTATTTTCTTATTATGGATTTATCTGTCTTGGAACTTAATCCTACTTGGGGTTGAGATAAGCTATACCCTAACTATCTTTGCGACCAAAGAAGTCTATCCTCGTCATCCACTACTAAGCCTGCTAGATATGCTAAACCTAATTTATGATCACCATCAAGATGGCAGTTCAACCACTGAAAAGGAATTGCGTAGCTTATTGGGTCGTAAAGAGATGCCTAAATGGTTTACCTATCTTAATTACTTATTAGACAGCAACTTGATTACCATTACTGAAGATGGCAACTATGTTTTAAAAAAAGACTTAGATAACATGACATTATGGGACTTTTATCGCACCCTGCCCTACCCACTACCTATCAAAGATGAGTTAGATGATATCAGTGCCCATATGGACTCGCCTTGGTTAAACTTATTAATTCAGCGTTTTAAAAACACAGAACAGCATGCCAAAGATGAGTTGGACATTCCTCTTTCAGTTATCTTTGATAACAGCTTGCCGCGTCAGGGTGTAGAGACAACCAAGTCAATGTTTGATGATTCTGATAGCTCTAATGGTTTTGATAAAAAGAAACAGGCGAAGAACGATGACCCTGTAAAGTCTGATAAAAGCAGCTTTGCTGCAGAGGCTTATGACCCTGACGCAGAAGTAGTGGAAGACAACCAAAGAAAAGAAGCGGTTATACCGCCCGATGCTGACTTAAAGTCTGATACCAATCTTAGCAATACAGCAGAAAAAACTGCTCATAAGCCAAAAAAGAAAGGAGGTCTATTTGGCATACTGTCTCATGATAAAGACGACCCTATTATTACCGAAGACGATAACCCTTATAAATAGTAGGCCTTGTTATACCCAAAAGCGTTATGGTCTTTAATTAAAGAGCTATAACGCTTTACCCAGTATTACTAGATCTGCAGTGAAGCCTTGCATATCACAAACCTTGGGAAATCTCCCCCAAGGCTTGAAACCAAACTTCTGAAATAAGGCTAAGCTTGGCTCATTATGACCAAATATAAGTGCCAGAATATTTTGGATGCCCAGCTGTGGGGCTTGGGTTAACATCCATTGCAGCAGCAAGCTACCTAACCCCAGACCTTGGAATTGCGTGGCAACATAAATACTAATCTCACTACTGATATGGTAAGCTATCCGATTTTTGACATCACTAAAGCTGCCCCACGCCATAAGAACACCCTCAGTATTGGTTACCACATAAATAGGGCGATTGGGCTGAGTCAAATGCTCATCAAACCACTGCTGTCTATCGGCAACGGTCACTGGTGTTAAGTCTGCAGTTGCAGCTTTACCGGCAATACTTTGATTATAAATAGTCACAATATCAGGTAAATCAGAAGGCTCAGCCAAACGAATCTTATGCTGGCTTTGTGACGAATTTACGCTTTTTAAAACTGAATTAATGGGACTAACCATAGTGTTATTATCTCATTACAATGTATGGAACTGATTTTGAGCCTCAGTGACCTTAATTTTACATTATAATGAAGGCAAATTATCTATAAAGTAGTTGCCTATTAAGGCCATTTGCAATTTGCTTTATTGTGCTATATTTTTTATTTATCTAAATTGCGGGTTTAATGATTTATCTGGTTATTACTTATTTTTAAAGTAGCTGACAATTACCCTTGTGTTTATCGATAAGGCTTTATGAAAACAATTTTTTTAGATTTGGCCACAATTCATGCTGGCAATAGCCACAGTAGTCTAAACGCTGACAGCGTCCTAACCATTGGTAACTTCGATGGGGTACACTTAGGTCATCAAGCCATGTTGCAGCAGCTGAAGCAAAGTGCTAGCGAGCAACAGCTACAGACTATGGTCATGATCTTTGAGCCACAGCCGCGTGAGTACTTCGCCCAGCTAAAATCTGATCCTTCATCCGCCCCTGCTCGATTAACCGCTCAATATGAAAAACTAACCTTACTGGCTAAATTTGGCATAGATACGGTCGTTGTCGCTAAATTTGATGAAGCCTTTCGCTCTTTGTCAGCCTCTGAGTTTGCGGATATGTTGGTTCAGCATCTAAATGTGAGGTCACTGGTATTAGGCGATGACTTTAAATTTGGTCATGATCGTACTGGGGACAGTGAGTTTTTACGTAATTATGGGCTACCTGTTACCAACTTACATACCATTACCGATACCTATCTTACCGACAGCCATATGGCAAGAACCCAAGAGAGCTCCTCACTTGAGGATCAACGTATCAGCTCGACTAGGATTCGTGAGCTATTGGCCGAAGGTGACCTAAAGACAGCTAGCCGCTTACTCAATCGTGACTATGCGATAACCGGCAAAGTCGTCGGAGGTGATAAAATTGGGCGTACTTTGGACTTTCCGACCGCCAACATCGAGTTAAATAGAGTCCGTCCCGCTCTCCACGGCGTTTATGGTGTAGATGTGGTGGTGCTAGATGCAACAGGAGAGGTTGTTGCAGATGCCTTTTCAAGCCTTGCTAAAGAGGGAAGAACTGGCATTGCAGGTCTACGTCCGCATAGCTTATTTGGTACTGCTAATATTGGCATCCGCCCTTCAGTAGACAAACCTCAAGAGTGGCGCCTTGAAGTATTTTTCCCAGAATTTTCGGGTAATTTGTATGACAAAACGCTACAGGTGAGATTCTTACATCACTTACATGACGAACTTAAATATGAGAGCCTAGAAGCGCTTAAAGCAGGTATTAAGCAAGATGTTGTCGATTTGATTGAATGGCGCCACAATCAACATAAGGCGCCATAATCCACATAAATAACACTGATATCTCAGTACGACTAAACAAGGCGAGGATAATCAAATATCCTCGCCTTAGCTTTAAGGACAGAGATTTAAATTTTTAGTTAACTAAATAAG
>JAHHUJ010000003.1 GCA_020024075.1 Psychrobacter sp. | reverse complement strand
CACAAGCAACAGCCAACACAATACCGAGCATATTCAACTTGTTCAGTGATTCCTTAAAGGCAAACACCCCAACCAAAGTTGCTACCGCAATTACCCCAACGTTCATACCGGTAAATACCACACTTGGAGAGTCTGAAAGCACTTGATGCGCCTTAATATAGGCATAAATATTACCCATATTTAACGCGCCTAATAGCAGACCTGAGGCCAAAGCTTTGCTCTGCCATTGGGTTTTGTTGACCAATAAATATAAAAATAACAGCACCCCAGCCATACCGAATGCGATAAATAAGGTCAACGGAAAGGCAGCACCCTGCTTAGCCACTTGCTTGAACAAAATATCAATGACACCATAACCTACCCAGACCCCAAGCAGCCAAAACCCCACCGGCACTTTGGTCATACCGCTCTTTTGATGTGTATCGGTTGTCGCATAAATAGAGTTATTAGCTTTGGCCTTCTCAGGCTTGCGATAAAGCAGAGCCACTAGTGCTAAAAAGCCTAGAAATATGCCCCAAGTACGCTGTAAAGTCAGCACTTCACCAAATAAAGCGAACGCTGCCACAATAGGGATAATCAGCGAAAGACGCTGGGCGGCATCAGTGGCAATCATTCCCACAGATTCAATCGCACGCCCTAAAATAACAAACACCAACGGCAACAAGACACCTAATAGCAGTATAATACCCCAAGCCGTATTTAAGTCCGCCACAGCACTCAAGTCTGGCTTTAAGATCGCCCAAGTTAAAACAAAGGCCACCGGATACCCTGCCACTATGGTTTGGCGGATATCTATGTCGTGCTGGCGTAAGACTTTCAGTAGTATCGAAACGGCTACACTACAAAGCACAGCAATAACAAGATAGCTCATAAATAAATCTTCCTTAAATTAAATGTAACAATATATTACATCATAAACCATGTCTTTGTTGAAGCAATTGCATAAAGTTCAATAAGGCAGATGAATGCCTCTTTTTATCCTACAATAGCAATACCACCTATCAATACTGGTAATAAAGCGATACTGACTGGTAATAAAGTAATACTGACAATAAAGCTCATTAATTCTGACACCAAAAATAACTATAAATTAGTAACAACTGCCTATGAATAAGTTCTTCAATTTTTTCGAGACTCGGCTATCGGCCTTCCCAGAAAACAAGATTCCACTTCCCAAAGAAGGCTTGTTTAAGTTCCTGTGGGCCTGTACTTATGGTTTACGTGGCTGGCTATTGCTCTTCATGATTTTGACTGCTGGCATCGGTATGTATGAAGCCATGCTATTTGCTTGGATTGGAGACATTGTTGATTGGTTGGGTCTATACACCCCCGCTACGCTATGGGCTGAAAAGAGTGGCATGATTAAGCTTATGGCTGCTGTACTATTTATCAGCCCCTTTTGGGTTGGATTTGCAGCCTTAGTGCATTTTCAGGTTATCCAAGGGGTTTTCCCGATGCAGATGCGCTGGCGTTTTCATAAGCGCATGCTGGGTCAGTCGATGCAGTTTTATCAAAATGAGTATTCTGGCCGAGTATCTGCCAAAGTCATGCAAACAGCGCTTGCGGTCCGCGATACGATTATTACTGTGGTCGATATGCTCATCTACGTGGTGGTTTACTTCGTCACCAGTGGTATTATTTTATTTAATTTAGACAGCCTACTCCTGATTCCATTTGCACTATGGTTCTTGTTATTTGTGATTACCCTTTGGTATTTTTTACCTAAGCTACGTCATACTGCCAGTGTTCAAGCAGATGCTCGTGCTTTAATGACTGGGCGTATTACCGATGCTTATGCCAATATCATGACGGTGAAGTTATTTAGCCACTCTCGTCGTGAGCTGGGTTATGCAAAGTCTGCAATGCAGCACTTTTTGCAGACGGTACATGGACAAATGCGCTGGGTTACTCGCTTAGAATTTGTCAACCATTTGATTAGTGTCATACTTATTGGTAGTACGGCCTCAATTGGATTGTACTTGTGGCAAAGAGGAGATGTTGGCGTGGGTGCAATTGCGGCAGCGACAGCTATGGCACTGCGCCTAAATGGGCTAACACACTGGATTATGTGGCAAATGGCCAACCTTTTTGAAAATATTGGTACGGTACAAGATGGTATCCGTACCCTATCCGCCCCGCAGCGCATTGTAGATAAGCCAAATGCGACTGAGATGGTGGTAACTGAGGGGCATATTAAGTTTGAACAGGTAGACTTTGGTTATGAAGGCAGTGACCTAAGTATCGCCACCGAAGACGCGCAATATAACTCAAATACCGAGGTTAATAAGAACTACATCAAACTTCTCGACAACTTCAACTTAGATATCAAACCCGGTGAGAAAATTGGTCTGGTCGGACGCTCTGGCGCTGGTAAATCAACCTTAGTCAACTTATTACTACGCTTTTATGATGTGGACTCCGGCAAAATTTCTATTGATGACCAAGCCATTGACGAGGTGACTCAAGAGAGCCTACGTCAACAAATCGGCATGGTAACTCAAGACACCTCCTTGCTGCATCGAACCGTACGTGAAAATATCGCTTATGGTCGCCCAACAGCCACTGATGAAGAGATTATTGCTGCTTGTAAAAAAGCACAAGCTTGGGAATTTATCCAAGACTTAAATGATGCGAAAGGCAATACTGGGCTAGATACCCAAGTGGGTGAGCGTGGTGTTAAGCTTTCTGGTGGTCAACGTCAACGTATTGCTATTGCCCGTGTGATGCTAAAAAATGCGCCTATCTTGCTGCTTGATGAGGCCACCAGTGCTTTAGACTCTGAAGTAGAGCACGCCATTACTCAGAGCTTACACGCCATGATGGAAGGAAAAACAGTGATTGCCATCGCGCACCGTTTATCCACCATTGCTGAGCTTGATCGACTGGTTGTCATGGATAAAGGACGCATTATTGAACAAGGCAGTCATGAGGAACTATTGGCTCAAAATGGCGTATATGCTGGGCTTTGGCAACGTCAAAGCGGTGGTTTTTTGGGTGATGATGACTGTGAAACAGCATTAGAATCGTAATAACTTTTATGTATCATCTGACAAAAAATGCTAAGGTATCATTAGGATATTACTAAAAGTATATCTGCAAGGTATATTCGCTTAATAAAATAACCAACAAAATATCTGACATACTTTCTTTAATAAAATTAACTCGAATCTTAAAATTAACTCGAATCTTATTTTGCAGAGTATATAATCACTTATAGAAAGCTATCTACATAAAACTATTGCTTATAAAAATGACTGCATAGGAACTGTTATGAAGAAGTTATGGATCTTGATTCCATTGATTGCCGTCGCTGTTATTGGCCTTTTTTTCTGGCAACAATATCAGTCCGAAACAGAGCTGCCTGAAGGTATCATCAGCTCAAATGGGAGACTGGAATTGGAACGCTTTGATATTGCGAGTCTTTATCCAGGAAGAGTTGAACAAATCTTGGTAGAAGAAGGAGAGGACATAGAGCAAGATCAAATTCTTGCTAAGCTCTCATCCACTCAAAGCGAAAGCCAGCTTATGGCGGCTCAAGCTGCTGAACAACGTGCCAATCAGCTGGTCTCCCAAGCACAAGCAGGACGTCAACAAGGCGAACAAACCGTTGCTCGCGCTCAAGCAGAAGTCGCTGCTAGATTAGAACAACAAAAAGTTGCCAAAATGGAGCTGGACAACGCACGCCAAATGCACCGTGAGAACCTAGTCTCCACCTCTGAGCTTGATAAGCGCCAAGCAGCCTACAACGGCGCTGTTTCAGCCGTACAAGCAGCGAAAGCCGCCCAAGCTGAAGCGCTTGCAGCACTTAATCGCTTAGATGCACAAATCTCTGAAGCACGGGCCGGTGTCGCTCAAGCTAAAGCTCAAGAAACAGCCGCCTCAGATGCCAATGATGATATGCTAATTCGTAGTCCTAAAGCGGGTCGTGTGGAATACCGTATTGCCAAAGTTGGTAGCGTTATTGCCGCAGGAAACAAAGTGGTGAGCGTATTAGATACCGAAGATGCTTATATGAATATCTTCTTACCTAATAATCAGATGAGTGGCTTACAAGTCGGTGATGAGGCTCGTATTATCCTAGATGGGATCGATATGGTTTGGCCAGCCAACATATCTTTTATTGCCTCTGAAGCTCAATTCACACCTAAGTCGGTAGAAACCAAAAACGAACGTGAAAAGCTGATGTTTAAAGTACGTCTAAAGCTACCACCTGAGACTGCCAAACAGTATAAAGGACTGTTAAAAGGTGGCATGACCGGTAACGGCTACGTCCGTAATAACACCAAGGTGACATGGCCAGAAAACTTAACCGTAAAATTGAATGAGCCTCAACAGCAACAGTAGCACCGCATTAGCTCCAACTTCTGGGCGGAAATACTCTTGTAAGTGAAAGTACTAAAGCACTGCTTTATCCGCCCAAGACGCGCTAACTAAGAGGCTTCCTCTATTGCTAATAAAGGTATATTTATTGCTAATAGAGGTATATTGAAACGTGCAACAAATCTTAGCAACAAGTAACTGATGCCAACTTATTAACACCAACGCATTGGGTAATTCATCACTGTAAAATTGTATTTACGAGTAAACTAATGATACAAGTTGACAATGAATACACAGATCATGAGTCTACTGCCGTTGCCTTGCAGGCCGTATCTCATCGCTATGATAAAACGGTAGCACTTGAGCAGATATCACTGACTATTCCACGAGGAACAACGGTCGGGCTTATTGGGCCTGATGGGGTAGGAAAATCCACCTTATTGTCTCTTATCGCTGGTGTCAAAATCATTCAAACAGGCTCAGTTACTGTGTTTGGCAAAGACATGGCTAAAAAAGCGCACAGAGAACAATTGCTAGAACGCATTGCCTTTATGCCACAAGGTCTTGGACATAACTTATACCCCACCCTATCTGTCTATGAAAATATCGAGTTCCATGCCCGATTGTTTGGATTAAATGCTCAAGAACGCAAGCTACGTATTGATCGCTTGTTACGGGCAACAGGACTGTCTCCTTTTCCTAATCGGCCAGCAGGTAAGCTGTCTGGCGGTATGAAACAAAAGCTTAGCTTATGCTGTGCTTTAGTAAATAACCCTGACCTGCTTATTCTTGATGAGCCTACCACTGGGGTAGACCCCTTAGCACGCCGTCAATTTTGGCAACTCATTGATGACTTACGCAGTGAGCTTGATAACATGACGGTCTTGGTGGCAACTGCCTATATCGATGAAGCTGAAAACTTTGAACACTTGTTGGCAATGGATGATGGCAAAATCTTAATCAACCAGCCCACCAAGACGGTAATGACTGAATATAACGCTAAATCTCTTGAAGAGGCGTATATCAAATTATTGCCAGAAGAAAAACGACGCCATGCTGGCGAATTACACATCACTCCTTTTGAAGCTGACCCACAGTCACCTCCAGCTATCGAAGCTGATGGGCTAACCAAGCGTTTTGGTGACTTTACAGCGGTTGACCATGTTAGCTTTCGTATTGAAAAAGGTGAGATTTTTGGCTTTTTAGGCTCTAATGGCTGTGGTAAATCCACCACCATGAAGATGCTAACCGGTCTTATTGATAGCACTGAAGGATCAGCAAAACTGCTGGGGCAGTCAATCGATGCTAATGATATGTCCACTCGAATGCGAGTCGGCTATATGTCGCAGTCTTTCTCTTTATATACCGAGCTTAGTGTCAGACAAAACCTTGAGCTACACGCACGTCTGTATCAGCTTGAAGGGGAACGTGGTCAACAAGCCGTTGAAGAGATGTTAGTCCAGTTTGAACTAAAAGAGGTCGAACATACTCAGCCTGAATCTTTATCACTAGGTATGAGGCAGCGACTGCAGTTAGCGGCTGCCTGTTTACACCACCCAGAAGTGCTTATCTTAGATGAGCCAACGTCAGGTGTAGACCCCGCTGCTCGTGATATGTTTTGGCAGCACCTATTAAAGCTATCACGTGAAGATAAAATTACTATTTTCGTGTCTACTCACTTTATGAATGAGGCCTCACGCTGTGATCGTATCTCATTCATGCACCGTGGCCGTGTATTGGGCGTTGGCACACCTCAGGAGCTGACAGATAATAAGCAAGCCCCGAATTTAGAGGAAGCTTTTGTTCAATACCTGATAGATGACGAAAAGGAAACTAACCCTGAAAGCAATAGTGATTCATCTAAACAAGCTGATAGCGATAGCCATGAAGCACTTGCTCAGTTAGGCGCTTTAAAAGCCGACAGTAATACATACAGTAGCAAAAATATAACCAAGACATTTATGTACTGGTTCTCAACGGTTTGGACTTTTGCTAGCCGTGAAGGTAAAGAGTTGTTTCGTGATAAAATCAGGCTGTTCTTTGCGGTAGCAGGACCATTAATATTAATGATAATGACGGGCTGGAGTATCTCTTTTGATGTCAACAACCTACCTTTTACCGTTTTAGACCAAGACCAGTCTGTACAAAGTCGCCAACTAGAGGAGTATTTCTCTGGTTCAGAGTATTTTGTACCCATACCTCCTGTACACTCAATCGATGAAGCGCAGCAAGTATTAAAAAACTCTGACGCGAGGTTAGTGATCGACATACCCCCTGATTTTGGTCGTGACTTAGTATCTCTAAGACAGCCTGAAGTCAGCTTCTATATTGATGGCTCATTACCTTTTATTTCGGAAAATATGGAAGGATATATTGGGGGAATTATGACCTTATATATCACAGACCGTATTAAAGAATCAGGGCTACCAGTGGACTTAAGCCCCTCGGCCGCTTTGATGCCTCGCTTTATGTACAACCAAGACTTCAAAAGTATCAACGCGGTTGTACCCAGTTTGTTTATGTTGATTTTGATGCTTATTCCAGCAATGATGACGGCACTAGGCGTGGTACGTGAGCGTGAAATTGGCTCTATTTCTAATCTATATTCCTCCCCCGCCAGTGTGGCTCAGTACTTATTAGGAAAACAACTGCCTTATGTTGCCATAGGTCTATTAAACTATGTGCTATTGGTACTCATGGCATTATTTATATTTAAAGTGCCCTTAAAAGGGTCATTTACTGCCATGTCATTTGGTGCTTTATTATTGGTTTATGTGTCAACCGGGCTTGGACTTTTAGTGTCGAGCTTTGTCCGCTCGCAAGTCGCTGCCCTATTCGTGACCGCAATCGTTACTCTTATCCCCACCATTAACTATTCAGGATTGTTGTATCCATTATCCAGTATGAATACTATGGCACATACTCTTGGTGTTAGTTTCCCCGCATCATGGTATCAGCGCATCAGTATTGGTGGCTTTACAAAAGGCTTAGGCTGGTCCAGCTTTATGAGTGAATATTTGGTATTAATGTTATTTGCTCTAGTCTATATCACCCTTGCCTGTATTTTTCTAAAAAAACAGGAGGTGTAAAGTGCGCTTTTTAAAAAACCTGCGAACCTTAACCTTCAAAGAGCTACGTAGCTTATTTAAAGATGTGATTCTAGTTATCATGATCGGGGTTGTCTTTACCGTCACCATCTATACTGTCGCTGAAGGTATTAACACAGACGTCCGCAATGCACCGGTTGGTATTGTCGACTATGACCGTACCACGTTGACCCACCAAATACGTGATGCACTGCAACCTCCCTTTTTCCAGCCTCCTGTCGATGTCAAGCGTGAAGAAGTTGACGCCAAAATGGACAAGAATGAATTCATCTTTATCCTTGAGTTCCCCCCTAACTTTGAACGTGATGTATTGGCTGGACATAAGCCTGAAGTACAGCTATTGATTGATGCAACCACCATGACTCAGGCAGGGGTTGGGCAGGTCTATATTGGACAAATATTTAACCGTGAAGTGAGTGAGTATTTAAATCAAGCTGACCCACCTATGATTGTTGAGCCTGTGTTGAACGTCATGTTCAACCCGAACGGTGAAAGCCGCTGGTATATGCCCGTCATGGAGGTCGGTAATATGATTACCTTACTGGCCATCGTACTAGCAGGCGCGGCTGTTATTCGTGAGCGCGAGCGCGGTACTATTGAGCACTTATTAGTAATGCCTGTCAGCTCAGCTGAGATTGTTTTATCCAAAATATTGGCCAATGGTCTGGTAATTTTGTGTGCCTCTATGCTGTCAATGACCTTCTTTGTGCAGCACTTTTTGGATATTCCGCTCAATGGGTCATTACTGCTGTACTGCTTTGGTGTGATAATTTATTTATTCTCTATTTCATCTTTAGGCGTTATGCTAGCAACCATAGCGCCAAGTCTGCCGCAGTTTGGGCTACTGATGTTACCGGTATTTGTGGTCGCTCTTTTATTCTCAGGCTCTATGGCACCACGTAGTAATATGCCCGAACTGGCACAAACTATCAGTGAATACTGGCCAACGACTCAATTTGTGGACTTTTCCCAAAATGTACTGTTTCGTAATGCAGGCCTCGATATTGTATGGCCACAGCTATTAGTGATGACTGTCATAGGTATTGCGTTCTTAATATTTGCTTTAATACGCTTCAAAACCATGCTAGAGAGCCTAGGGTAGTTGCCTAAGGTAGTGGAGCGATGTAATGAAAGCGATGTAGTGAGAACAGCTACAAGTTCAGCGTACCTAACTCAATAACACAAACACCTGACAGCATCTTTATAAAAAAATATGCGACCTATATATTACAAGGATAAAGCTATGCATCCCTTATCTAAAATTGCGACTTTAAGCACTCTTATTCTCCTTGTTAGTGCCTGTCAGAGCCCTCAAAGCACACAAGTTGTTCGCACCAGTGAGATTCCTATTCCTGCCAGCTTTGATGAAGCAAAAGCTGCTCAAGGAAGTCAAGAAATTCGTCAGTGGTGGCAGCACTGGCAAGACCCTTTATTAAGCCAACTCATCACCCAAGGCTTGCAAAGCAGTCATGATATCCGCATCGCAGAAAGCCGCTTAAATGAAGCACTTGCCATCAGCCGCTTGGCCAATGCTAATCTCGGCCCTCAAGCTGGGGTTGGTGGCTCCGCTGGGGTTGGTACCGGCTCTATTGAGCCCTCGAAAGATGGCAAACTTTATGATGTCATTCGTCCTTTGCCCAACGCCTCTAAACTATACGATAGCCACGATATCGATGCGGCCTATGCCGGTGTTGGGTTTTCAGCCTCATGGGAGCCTGATATTTTTGGTCAAAAACAAAGTGATGCAGATGCCGCTTATTTTGCTGCCATGGGTATGCAAGAACAAGTCTATGGGGCACAGCTACTGGTTGCCAACCAGATTGCAGAGCATTACTTATCGGCTCGTGCCGCCGAACAGCGTGAGCTAATCGCCGATAAAAACATCGCTACATTGACTCGTTATCAACGCTATGTCCAAGGCCGCTTTAATGCCGGTCACGTGACTATTCAAGATGTCAACAATATCAAAAGTAAACTCAATGCGGCCCGTGCCAAAAAGAGCACCTTAAAAGCAGAGCGTGAAGCCCATACCCGTAGTATTGCTGTGCTCATAGGAGAAGTGCCTCAGAACTTTGTGCTGCCTAAATCTTCTATCAACATCCTAGCTCAGCAGCCACAAGCACCAAGCGGACAAACCCCACCTGGACTGCTTGAGCGTCGTCCTGACATTCGTGCTTATGCGGCACAAGTTCAAGCCTACTCAGCTAAGCTTGCCAGTGCTGAGGCAGACTTATTGCCACGATTCTCCATCAACTTTTTAGGACAAGGTGGTCGTATTGAGATCGACAGTGACATCCCTTCGCTCAAAGGTTGGGGTAGCCTGTTAAGTGTCGGCATCAATGTGCCTATCTTTACCAACGGCCGTATACAGGCCAATATCGAAAATGCAGATGCACGTCTGCAAACGGCTTTATTACAGTACGACCAAAGTATTTTGCGTGCCTTAGGTGAAGTCGATAGTGCCTATCATATGCACCACGCTTTACAGCAACAAAACGCCCTACTCACTACGGCCTCTCAGCAAGCAGCTAAGCGTGCCAGTGATGCTGAAAAGCTATTTCGCTATGGTGACCACACCTTAGACAAGGCACTTGATGCACAGATTGATTTGGAACAAATACAAGAGCTAAAGGTTCAGTCGCAGTTAGCTCGAGCTACTATGCTGCTTAATATTTATAAATCTCTCGGTGGTGGCTGGGACAACACTAAATCCGCTTCATAATAAACCACAATTTGATGCCTCATTGTGCATAATAAGCCGCTAGGATTTAAATACTGTTAGGGATAAACTATTGGAATCACTTCGTGTTAAGGATTAACAATAAATGCAACAATATGAACACAGTATCACTTTATCAGGCAAGCTAGCACGATACTATGATTTTTCGGACTCTGACCTAGCTCAAAAGCCGTTGCTTCATTTTTATGGCGGCAATGGCTTTGTTACTGGGGTTTACCAACCCTTAATCAATGAGCTTAGCCAGCAGTTTAATGTAATAAGCTTAGCGATGCGTGGCTATTGGCCAGATTTACCTACCGATAAAGTTATGACTCGGGAACAAGATGCGGATGTATTGATTGAATTTTTGGAACAGACCCAAGCCGGCCCAGTGATTGGTGTTGGTCACTCACAAGGGGCCACTGCCACCGCAATGGCTGCAGCAAAAAGACCAGATTTGTTTTCAGCCATCTACCTCATTGATCCGGTCACCTTTACCAAAAAGCAGACTTTGCTGTATAACCGTATTCCTCGCTTGGTGTTACTAACCCAAGAGCCTTTTAAAAGTACTCGAAAAAAACAAGCAGAGTGGGATAGTGTCGATAATTATTATCAAAGCTTACGCCAAAACCGAGCCTACAAACGTATTAGCGACGATCATTTAAAGATTTTTGCTAAAAACAGCTTGATACCCAATGAAAAAGAACAGCCCGGCTTTAGCTTGTTATTCAAACCCAAACAAGAGCTGGCTAGCTACTTTGGTACCCCTTACATAACACCTGCCCTAAAAAAGCTTAATAAGAAAAAAGTACCTTACTATTTGATATTGGCTAAGCCTTCTATCTTTAATAGCAATAAAGTACGCCAAAGTTGGAAAGGTCTGGTGCCTCTCCAAAATAGAATTGTTCTATCAGACTATGGCCATCTTCTTCCTCTTGAAGCTCCCAAAGCTTGTGCTGAAGTCATTGCTAATTTTGAGCAATCACGGATCAAGTAGCTTATCATCAAGCTTATTGGCTTATTGATTAGACAGCTTGGTTAAACAGCAGGAAGGCAACTCTATACTTAGGTTTTATGCTTATTAGGCTCTATGCTTAAGCTTCTATACTTAGACTCTACATTATGGAGTGACCGCTATGGATTTGTTTGCCCCACAGTCCTCCGATAACCTACTGCCTTTTGATGGCATAGTGAATGACTTAGGCATCATCTTAGTAGATGACCATGCTTTATATCAGCAGCTATTAGCCGAACTACCTTGGCAGTCTGATAAAGTAACTTTATTTGGCAAGACCCACATTACCACCCGTCAGATTGTGTGGATGGGTGATAGTGAAACTGATACCTCACTGGCTTATAGCTATTCGGGACACAGCCGCACCATCACTCCTTGGCATCACTCAGTGTTCCACGTGAAACAACTAGTGGAGCATAAGTTGGCTGAGATTGGGGTAAAAGTCTGCTTTAATAGTTGCTTGCTAAACTACTATCCCACTGGAGCTGACGGTATGGGCTACCACGCTGACGATGAGCCAGAACTTGGTCATCAACCGATAATCGCCTCGCTGTCCTTAGGTGCTACCCGCAAATTTGTGTTAAAGCATAAAAAAGCTCAACACAAAGTTGAGCTTCACCTTGAGTCCGGTCAGCTTATTGTAATGCGAGGGGATACTCAGCAATATTGGAAACATACGGTCACTAAAACTAAGTCAGTGCAACAAGGTCGAATTAGCCTAACCTTTCGCACCCTGTATCCGTAAACTTATATCTCCAGCACAATTTTGCCAAAGCTATCGCCTTTTTCTAAGGCTTTGTGCGCATCAGCAGTGTCTGCCAAAGGATACGTGGTTTGAATTTGTAGCTGCAGCTTACCAGCTGCGATTTGTTGCAATACCTCAGCTAAATCTTCAGCGTTAGGCTTGGCGATAAACCCTTGGACATCTAGCTTTTTATCAGCACCCGCCTCTTTTAGCTTTTGCGCCCAAATCGAGGGCAATACCACCACACGCCCGCCCGATTTAACTACGGTTAACGCTTTTTCACCGGCATCACCACCTACCAAATCCAATAAAACATCGGCATTTAATTCAGGGAATTCTGCCTCTTTGGTGTAATCAATCCAGCCTGCCAGCTTACTTTTATCAATTAGACCTTGTAGCTTTTGGTATTTCTCAGGCGAGCAAATCAAGGTCAGCTTAATGCCTAGCTCATCAACCTTATTCATTAGTAGCTGTACGGCAAGATGACCCACACCACCTGCTGGTGCGCTCATCACCACGTGCTCGCCGGCTTTTATGTCGGCAAAATCAATCAACTGAACGGCAGTGGTGCCGACACAAGGGATGGCACCAGCCACTTTTAGGCTTACCGCGTCGGGTACTTTGGTTAGTAGCTGTGCATCGACCACATTATACTCAGAGTAGCAGCCACCGTTGAAATTTAGCGCCGCAACTCGGTCACCCACTTGGAAGTCATCAACGCTACTGACCACCACCTCTCCAGCCATATCAAAGCCTAAAATGGCCGGCTGGTTATTGGCAAACTGTGTTTTTTTTATATTTTCAGCGCCCCAGCCTAGCCCTTGACGAGTCTTATAATCAACAGGATTAATCCCCGCATAAGCCAGTTTAACCAGTACTTGGTTAGCCCCCATCTCAGGCACTAGCACATCGCTTTGATAGTGTAAAACTTCTGGCTCACCAAATTCTGTGATGATGATGGCAGATTGAGTTTCAGGGATATTTTGTTTAGACGACATAATAGACTCCTTGTCTAGATGGATGCTTATTAAGTTGAGTATTAAAGATTAGCTGTGTTTATTGTTAATCACTGTTGTCGTTAGAGTCATAGACTGTTGTTATTCTTGAGGACTGTTTTTATTCTTGAGGACTGTTTGCATCGAGCAAGTCCTCCTCCCCTGAGCTGTCCATAATCTCTTCTTCGACTTTTTGCATCAGCTTTGGATCAGGACGGGTATCTAGTACTTCATCGACCTCTTTATTGCCCAAGATTTGTCTAGCGCGCTGCTTCGCTTGCTCTTTTTGTAGCGAATCCGCAACATTTTTCTGACTTTGTTGGGGCTCAGTAGCGGTTACGGTCGTAGGCTCTTCTGTGGCTTCAGCACTAATCGTGGCTTCTACACCACCCTCCGATCCTGCCTTAGAGACTTTGTTGAGGTTTTTAAGAGCCTCTTCCAAGTCACCATTAAAGCGCATCCGATAAATGGGCTCTGGTAAGCTAAAGCCATTATTTTCTAAAGCATGCTTCGCTTCGCGTATCGCAATGCTTCGTGCCTTAAACAAGTCGGTATCGGTTTGATTTACCCATGCCTGAAACTCTAACACGATATTTGAGTCACCTACCTCATCGACAATTGCCACAGCTTCAGGGTCAGTGAGGATAAAATTCAGCTTATCGAGGGCATCCAATCCGACCTTAATAGCGGCCAGGGGGTCATCATTGGCATCTACCCCTAGCTTAAAGGTAAAGCGGCGTTCGGGGTTTTTGGTAAAGTTGACAATGGTGGCTTTAAACACTTCTGAGTTGGGAATGCGTAGCTGGTTACCATCTACCGTCATCAAGATAGTGGCCCGGCTAGTGAGGCGTACAATGACCCCTTCTTGTCCATTAATATCCACATAATCTCGAGCCCTAAAAGGTTGGCGTATGCTAAGCATTAACGAGGCAATGTAGTTCTCAATAGTATCTTTGACCGCAAAACCTACCGCAATACCAATGACCCCAGCACCGCCTAGCAAAGTGCCGATAATGGCTTCAGCACCTAGGAAGCTTAACGCCAGTATCAGGCCAATAATAACAAACACAAACTTGATGGTCTGAGACAGAAGCTCCGCCACAAAAGGGTTGGGGGCAACTCGTTTCCACAGCGATTGACGGCGGCTAACCCAAGCCCCAAACCAGACTACGACTACGAACACCACAATGGCTACTAATAGTAATGGCAAGGCTTTGATAAGATCACGAACTTTTTGCTTAACCTCAGTAATAACTGGGGTAACATTATCTTGAACATCCAAAGTGCGGTTAATTCGATCTTCTACCGCCACCACATCGCTGACACGGTTGGCAAGATTGATTGCTTGTAAGGCTTTCTTCTCATTCGGCGCCTCGCCAGTTAAGCTAACCACTCCTGCATTAACAGTCACATTAATGGCTTTAAGGCCCTCAATCTCAGAGAAGATACCGGTGATGCGTTTTTTGATATCTTCATCATCGACTTGGTTGGCACTGGTTTCAATAACGGTGTCTTTTTCGGTAATATTGCCAGCGGCAGGAACAACGTCTATTCCGATATCACTATCACTGTTCTCTTCTTCGACAGTCTGATCGCTAGCCTCTTCATCGGCATCTGTACTGTCTTCTTCAGAGCCTGCATCGCCAGTAGAAGCCATCTCAGTAGCTTGCTCCTCCTCTGGAGTTGCCTGAGCAGGCACGCTTATAACCGTCACAATGGCCAATGCCAACAAGCCTTGCCTTATAACATCGCTCAAGGAGAGTCGGTTCAGTGAGGGATCGTCCATTCGCTATCCTTAATGCTATTAATCTGGTTGTCGCTGTAATTACTGATCTAAGTAAGACTGTGCCTCACCCAAATCTAGGGTACCTTCATAAATAGCACGACCAGTGATAATCCCTTCTAGGCAGTCACCATAAGGCTTTAACAACTCGATGTCTTTCATATCAGTCACACCGCCTGAAGCGATAACAGGTAGGCCTCCCTCACGCGCCAAATTCACAGTTTGCTCAACGTTTACCCCTTGCATCATGCCGTCACGGGCAATATCGGTATACACGATAGACGACACCCCAGCATCAGCAAAACGCTTCGCCAAATCAGTGGCCTTAATATCAGTTACATTGGCCCAACCATGAGTAGCTACCAGACCATCTTTGGCATCAATACCGACGATAATATGACCCGCAAACTCACGACAAGCTTCTTCCACAAATTCTGGGTTCTCAACAGCCTTAGTACCAATAATGATATAAGTCAGACCAGCAGCCAGATAATGCTCAATGGTCTGTAAACTGCGTACACCACCGCCAAGCTGTACTGGTAGATTAGGATGTGCCTTAGCGATCTTCATCACCACATTCTTATGCACAGGTACCCCATCAAAGGCACCATTAAGATCTACTAAATGCAAACGGCGTGCCCCTTCATTGACCCAGCGTGTCGCCATTGCAACTGGATCATCAGAGAAAACCGTATCATCGTCCATACGACCTTGTTTTAATCGAACACATTTGCCATCTTTTAAGTCGATAGCAGGGATAAGTAGTGGCGCTGTTGATTGGTTTAGGTTATCTAAACCTTTGTTTAAGTTAGTGTTATCTTCAGGTTGCATAAAAAAAGCCTTGGTTATATGAGGGTTTTGAAATAAATGTAGCCAGTTTAAAATAAAATTTTATTTACATTTGTCGCCTAAAATGGCTTAAATTCAGAAACAGACTGGCAATTTTAGGGTAATTTAACGTATAATCCTAGGTTATATTGTATATGTATTTTGGTAGCCAGTCGCCACTGTCTTCTATGTTAAGAGATTAGCACAGGTCTCACTACTCGTTCTCATTTATTCTAAATCTTACGAGTTTACAGTCTGAAGTGCGTTTTCATTGTACTGCGCTAAACCCTCTTATCCCAGCAAGAGTCTCTCACGGTCACCATACCGTTCGTGGCTTGTTCACTACCGACAGGACGTCTGGCATTTCTTCGCTTATGGAATAAGTTCGCTTATGATTACCATCAAAAAGGGGCTTGATTTGCCCATTGCTGGCGCTCCCAGCAGTGAAATCACCCAGCATTCTCCAAAGCACGTTGCACTGATAGGCTACGACTATGTCGGTATGAAGCCTACGATGAACGTTAAAGAAGGTGATATAGTCACTAAAGGCCAACCCGTTTTTGAAGATAAAAAACGTGTTGGGGTGATTTATACTGCACCTGCCTCAGGTAAAGTCGTCGCCATTAACCGTGGTGAACGCCGAGTATTCGAAAGCATGGTTATTGAGATTGATCCCAATGCCGGCGCCGATGCTAATGAGGTTACGTTTCAGCAATATGCCTCCAATGAACTGGCTGGGCTTGATTCTGAAGCTGTCGAAGCGCAATTAATCAAATCTGGTGAATGGACCGCTTTCCGTACTCGTCCATACAGCCGTAGTCCAGAAATCGGCTCTCGTCCACAAGCCATTTTCGTCACTGCTATGGATACCAATCCATTGGCATATGACCCAATGTTGCTGATCCAACAAGAGCAGCAAGCCTTTGATGACGGGCTTACGGTACTTTCTACCTTATCACCAAAAACTTATGTTTGTCACCATGGCAATGCTAACCTTCCTAAAGTAGCTAACACTGCAGCGGGTAATAGCACTGAATACCATGCCTTTACTGGCAAACATCCTGCAGGTAATGCCGGCACTCACATTCACTTCTTACACCCAGTAAGCCGTGAAGTCACCGTTTGGACCATAGGTTTTCAAGACGTCATTGCTATTGGTAAGCTATTTACCACAGGTCGTCTATATACTCGCCGCTTAATCAGCTTGGCTGGTCCTAGTGTGAAAAATCCACATTTAGTAATGACTGAGCGTGGTGCCGACCTAACAGAGTTAACTCAAGGGCAATTAAATTCTGGCGATAATCGTATTATTTCCGGCTCGGTACTCTCAGGTCGCAAAACCATTACCAGTACTGCTTATTTAGGTCGTTTCCATAACCAAGTAAGCGCCCTAGAAGAAGGTTATGAGCGCCCAGCATTCCACTTCTTTAGTCTAGGTGCTAACCGTTTCTCAAAACTACCTATCTATATCTCGCAGTTCTTTAAGGGTAAAAAGTACAACTTCACCACATCAAGCAATGGCTCTCCTCGTGCCATGGTGCCAATCGGTGTGTTTGAAGAGGTTATGCCACAAGACTATTTGCCAACCCAGTTACTCCGTGCACTAATTGTTGAAGACATTATCTCAGCAGTAGATCTTGGTGCTTTAGAGCTTGATGAAGAAGATTTGGCTTTATGTACTTTCGTTTCACCAGGTAAATACGAGTTCGGCGATATCTTGCGTGATAACTTAACTCGCATCGAGCAGGAGGGCTAACGCTGATGAAATTCCTACACAATATGTTTGACCGCTTAGAGCCTAAGTTCACTAAAGGCGGTAAATATGAAAAATACTTTGCTGTGTTCGAAATGTTCGATACATTCTTACGTCAGCCTGGTACCACCACTCACTCAGCGTCTCACGTTCGTGATGGTATTGACTTAAAACGCATCATGATTATGGTATGGCTATGTACCTTCCCTGCTATGTTCTGGGGTATGTACAACGTTGGTTTCCAAGCCTTAACTGCCATTCAGCAACTAGGTCTTGAGCCTGAAGGCTGGCGTACGGCGATTACCAATATGGTAGGCTACGATCCAAATAGCATTTGGGCCGCTTTCGTCTATGGTGCCATGCAGTTCTTGCCTATTTATATCGTGACTTTCGCGGTAGGTATCGCTTGGGAAATCATTTTTGCGGTGGTTCGTGGTCATGAAGTGAACGAAGGCTTCTTCGTAACTTCTGTACTATTCGCCCTATGTTTACCGCCTGATATCCCATTATGGCAAGTAGCTTTAGGTATCAGCTTCGGTGTTGTCGTTGCTAAAGAAGTATTCGGTGGTACTGGTAAAAACTTCTTAAACCCTGCTCTATCAGGTCGTGCATTCTTATACTTCGCCTACCCTGCTTATATGTCAGGTGATACGGTTTGGACCGCAGTAGATGGTTTCTCAGGGGCAACTCCTTTAGGTCTAGCGGCCATTGGCGTAACTCCTGATCAATTTGTCGATGCTTACGGTTCAGCCATCACTTGGATGGATGCTTTCTTAGGTAATATGCAAGGCAGTATCGGTGAGGTTTCTACCCTAGCTATCTTATTAGGTATGATTGTCCTGATTTGGACTCGTATCGCTTCTTGGCGTATTATCGCAGGTTGTGTGATCGGTCTAGTAGCCACTTCAATGGTCTTCAACGCCATCGGCTCAACCGATAACCTAATGATGAGCCTACCTTGGTACTGGCACTTAGTATTAGGTGGCTTTGCTTTTGGTGCGGTATTTATGGCAACAGACCCTGTGTCAGCTGCTCATACCAATAAAGGCCGCTGGGCTTATGGTATTTTAATTGGCTTCATGACCGTATTAATTCGCGTCATCAACCCAGCCTTCCCAGAAGGTATTATGCTAGCGATCTTATTTGCTAACTTGTTTGCGCCATTATTTGACTACTTTGTCACTCAAGCAAACATCAAACGTCAAACGGCTCGGAGGATGCATCATGTCCCAGCAGACTAAGAAAAGCTCAAACTCAAACATGACCACCATTATGGTGGCGCTGGTCTTATGTTTGGTCTGTTCTGTAATGGTATCCGCCGTTGCAGTAGGCTTAAAGCCAGCTCAAGTTGAAAACCAACTGCTTGACCGTAACAAAAACATTTTAGTGGCTGCCGGTCTATTTGATCCAGCCAAAGACACCAATGCAGATGTTGAAGAACGCTTTGCCGATTTCGACGTCAAATTGGTTGATTTAGAAAAAGGCGAGTACGCTACTGAAGCCGACTTATCTCAAGCTGGTATCACAGACATTAACAACTATGATGCCAACAAAGCTTCTAAAAACGCAGCCTTAAGCATAGACTTAGGCAATGATGACCCTGCCAGCATTGGTGCGGTGCCTAAGTTTGCCAAAGTTTATGTAAAAAATGATGCCAACGGTAATCCTGAATTAATGGTACTTCCTGTTCATGGTTACGGCCTTTGGGGTACTATCTATGGCTTCTTAACACTAGAAAGTGACTTAAATACGGTTAGAGGTATCAGCTGGTACGAACACAAAGAAACACCAGGTCTTGGTGCCCGTATTGAAGAACCAAAATGGCGTGCACAGTGGGAAGGTATCCATGCGTATGACGAAAATGGTGAGGTTGCTACTGGAGTAACTAAAGCCGGTCAAAGCCGCGAAAACTGGGTCGATGGTATCAGTGGTGCAACCCTGACCAGTGCTGGTGTACGAAACCTTATCCAGTTCTGGCTTGGTGAACGTGGATACAAGCCATTCTTAGATAACTTACGTGGTGGCACTCCTGATAGCGCAGCTAACGCTCCAACTGAAACCACTACGGGCGAGGAGGCATAACATGGCAACAGATACTAAAAAAATCTTAACCACGCCGATTTTTGACAACAACCCAATCGCTTTACAGATTCTGGGTATTTGTTCGGCGTTGGCGGTAACAACAAGCGTGCAAAACGCTTTGGTTATGTGTATTGCACTAACCTTAGTAACCGCGTTTTCAAGCTTTTTTATCTCAATTATTCGTAATCGTATTCCATCAAGCATCCGTATTATTGTACAGATGACCATTATTGCATCCCTTGTAATCGTGGTTGACCAGATACTTAAAGCGGTGGCTTATGATGTCAGTAAATCACTATCGGTATTCGTTGGTCTAATTATCACCAACTGTATCGTAATGGGTCGTGCTGAAGCGTTTGCAATGAGTAACCCACCTGTACCAAGCTTCTTAGATGGTATTGGTAACGGTTTAGGCTATTCTGCGGTGCTAATATTCGTTGCAACCATCCGTGAGTTATTAGGTAATGGAAGTATCTTAGGCTTCACCCTACTTAACCCCGTAACCGATGGCGGCTGGTATGTACCGAATGGCTTGTTATTATTGCCCCCTTCTGCCTTCTTTATTATTGCCTTATTCATTGCAATTATCCGTACTTGGAAGCCAGAGCAGGTTGAAGAGCCTGAGTTTGTTATGAAGCCTCAGTCTAAAGGTATGGCTCATGGAGGAGGTCACTAATGGGACACTATATTAGTCTATTTATTACGTCTGTTTTTATTGAAAACATGGCGCTTGCCTATTTCTTAGGTATGTGTACCTTCTTAGCCGTTTCTAAAAAGGTATCAACGGCAATCGGTCTTGGTGTAGCAGTTGTGGTAGTAATGACCATCACCGTTCCACTAAATAACCTGTTGTATCAATTCATCCTAAAAGATGGTGCTTTGGCTTGGGCTGGTTTCCCAGATATGGATTTAAGCTTCTTAGGCTTACTAAGCTACATTGCACTGATTGCAGCAACCGTTCAGATCCTAGAGATGTTCTTAGATAAGTTCGTGCCAGCTTTATATAACGCACTGGGCGTATTCTTACCTTTGATCACTGTAAACTGTGCCATCATGGGTGGTGTACTGTTTATGGTTGAGCGTGACTACAACTTCACTGAATCATTAACCTATGGTGTCGGTGCTGGTTTTGGTTGGGCCCTTGCCATTGCGCTACTAGCGGGTATTCGTGAGAAGCTAAAGTATTCAGACGTGCCTGCCCCACTACGTGGCTTAGGTATTACCTTTATTACTGTCGGATTGATGTCGCTTGGATTTATGTCATTCGGTGGTATGTCAATTTAATCGACTTACTAAGCCCTATTAATAGATAACAAGCGATTTGAATATTTAAATAAGGACAAAAATCATGGAGTTATTTGGTACCGCCATTGGCGGCGTCGCCATGTTTACCCTGATTATCATGAGCTTAGTAGTGATCATTTTGATCGCTCGCTCAAGATTGGTCAGTTCAGGGGATGTCACCATTCATATTAATGATGATCCTGACAACGATGTGGTAACCCCAGCCGGTGGCAAACTATTACAAACCTTAGCAAGCGAAGGTATCTTTTTATCTTCAGCTTGTGGCGGTGGTGGTACTTGTGGCCAGTGTCGTTGTAAAGTGATCGAAGGGGGTGGCTCTATTCTACCTACCGAAGAAGGTCATTTTACCCAAGGTGAGATTCGCGATAACATGCGCCTAGCTTGTCAGGTTGCGGTTAAGCAAGACATGAAAATCGAAATTGATCCTGAGTTCTTTGATGTACAAAAATGGGAATGTGAAGTTATTTCAAACGATAACGTCGCCACCTTCATCAAAGAGCTAGTATTGAAGATTCCTGACGGTGAAGAAGTGAACTTCCGTGCTGGGGGTTATGTACAGCTTGAAGCACCACCGCATGAAGTACACTACAAAGACTTCGATATCGCTGAAGAATATCGTGGTGACTGGGAACAGTTCGGCATGTTTGACTATGTGTCAAAAGTAGACGAAGAAGTAATTCGTGCTTACTCAATGGCCAACTATCCTGATGAAAAAGGCATCATCAAATTTAACATTCGTATCGCAAGTCCTCCACCTCGTGGTCCTAAAGGGATTCCACCAGGTAAGATGTCATCGTATGTGTTTAGCTTAAAGCCCGGTGATAAAATAACCGTATCAGGTCCTTATGGTGAGTTCTTCGCCAAAGACACCAAAGCGGAAATGGTCTTCATCGGTGGTGGTGCAGGTATGGCACCTATGCGCTCGCACATCTTCGATCAGCTTAAGCGTCTACACTCCGATCGCAAAATCAGCTTCTGGTACGGTGCTCGCTCAGTTCGTGAAATGTTCTACGTTGAAGATTATGACATGCTACAAGAGCAGTTCGATAACTTCGAATGGCACGTGGCATTATCTGATCCACTTCCTGAAGACAACTGGGACGGCTACACTGGATTCATTCACAACGTATTATATGAAGAGTATCTAAAAGACCATCCAAACCCAGAAGACTGTGAGTACTACATGTGTGGGCCACCGGTGATGAACGCAGCGGTTATCGAAATGCTTCATAACCTTGGCGTAGAAGATGAAAACATCTTACTTGATGACTTCGGTGGTTAAACACTTTAGTAAAAATGTTGCAAAATAAAAAAAGAGCCTCAATTGAATTGAGGCTCTTTTTTATTATTAAAATCACTAACCCTGTCTCAAATTAAATCAGTATCTAATTAAATCAGTATCAAATTAAAATGATATCAAATGAAAGTGTCATGGCAACCTACCCAAATAATAACTTTCTTCCTTCTGCACTAGAGAGATCCAACACCTCTACCTCTTGCCCTTCCAAAATTGCAGCCGTCAATGCAGCAACACCGCCAGAAGGACCTATTTCTAAGATATATTTGGCTCCTTGATTCACAACCTCTTGGCACTGTTTTACCCAGTCAACCGGTGAAACCAATACACTTTGTGCAATGATTTTCGCCTGCTTACTATCAAGCCCACAAGTCTCTGCCCAGTCAACAACTTGACTCACTGCCGTAGCAAGCGATGGATGATGAAACCCAATTTCAACTTCTAATGGCACTATCATCGACTCTACACTCTCACTATCTACAAGCTGCTGTGCAACTAAGGTATCACACACCTTATTTACAGACTTAGGTTGTCCAGTAACCACAAATGCACTTGGACTATTTACTAGACCAATACAAGGTCGAACTAAAGTATCAGTGGTATCTTTTGGAAAAAGTGTATCAATGGTGCTCTGCAATACACTCTTCTCAACACCTTGAATCATCACCATAGGATGTAGCCCATCTTTAATAACCATGCCATTAGCTCTACCATAACGAGTAGCAGCTACCCCTACTAACTCTGCTATCGCTAAAATTTGTGCAGCTTGTGATAAATCATCAAGTAAATAACACCCTAAAATACCTTGCGAATGTCCAATAGCTGTCATCGCGGATGCTACCTCTAACCCTTGCTTTTGTAACACTTTGATATTAGCAATTTGTGATAAAAAAATACCTGGCACACTAACCGCTGCTCGCAATAAATCTACCTGAGCATCTGCTGACTTAGCCCATGATACTGGCTTAAATCCATCTGGACGATGGCTATTCAGAGTCTCTAGTATTGGTTCAAGTATTTTTTCTACGCTCATAACCAGCTCAGTGATCTCTTGCTCTACCTCTGCTGTTAAAGCACTACGGAGCATACTTATCCAGTCGAAACCTTGTCCCGAGAAACTCAACACAAAAGGTTGTGAATTTATATCTTCAATCATAGCAGAGCCACTAACATACTCTTTATGCTTTTGATTTGATTCGTTGTTTTTAATTTCCATAGTAAACCCCTTCTTATATTCTATAAATTACTATCCATCATTTCATAAAGCTAATTTTGTTTTCGTATTACTTCTCACAAAAATAACTCCGGCCTTGGGCGTACCTTCAATTGGTACAATTACTTTTAAATGAACACACGCCCTAATAAAAAACGGTAAAATAGGTCATCAAAATCTTGAAAATTAATAGCACTCTATTATTTATTAAAACTTTCTTCAAAGTTTACAATCTATTATCAACAATTTTTAGTCGTACTTTCTACTAAATCGTACTTTTCACTCAATAAAGTAACCTTATGACACAAATTTATTCAGAGCACCTTCACAAAACGTATAATAATAACTACCACAATATTGGTATTTATTCATCCGTTTCTCAGATTCAACGCTACCTGATACTCATAATACTATTTTTTGCAGGTACTATTTCACTAAGTGGCTGCCAACAACCGCCAACTTACGACTATATTCAGGGCGAAACTATGGGTACCAGCTACCACATTAGCTTTCAAAAGCCCAAAGATGTTGATGAGCAAGCTATCAAACAAGCCATTGATCAGCGTCTACAACAGATCAATGTCAGTATGTCCACTTATATGGAAGACTCGACAATTTCCAAATTCAATCGGTTAAAAGCGGGTGAACCCATTCAGGTTAACCCTGACTTTATTCAAGTTTTCAAAGATTCTAAACAGGTGTATGAGCAATCTGGTGGTGCTTTTGATCCAACTGTCATGCCTCTGATTAACCTTTGGGGCTTTGGCAGTGTGATGACTGCTGATAGACTGCAGAACCCACCAAGCGCAGAGCAAATACAGGCGGCTAAGTCTCTTTTGGGCTTTGACGATATAAAGCTTTCGGGCACTACCCTGACCAAAGATAAAGACAACGTTGAGCTGGATTTCTCTGCTGTGGCCAAAGGCTATGGGGTGGATGTCATTGCAGAAGTACTGCATAAAGACTATAAAATTAATAATTATATGGTCGAAATTGGCGGTGAAGTCTCAACCTCAGGAGTCAATCAAAAAGCACAACCTTGGCAAATAGCCATTGATGCACCTGTCATTGATAGCACAGTAACTGAGCGTTTGAGCTTAGCTGCTATTCGTCAACCTAGCACATCAAATAAGCTACGTTTGGCCACCTCTGGCAACTACCGCAACTCTATCATCTTCGATGGTCGCCGTTATAGCCACACCATAGATCCGACCACAGGCCAACCTATCGTAGGAGGAGCCCCTTCTGTAACCGTAGTTGCCGACTCAGTATCAGTAGCGGACGCTTGGGCCACTGCCCTGACCGCCATGACTTACGAACAAGCACTGGCTACCGCCACAAAAGAAGACTTAGCAGCACTATTCATTATTCCTAAAGACGGTAAAATCCATGATGAAGTTCCCTCTGTCAAAGAGTTGGCTCGTCACAAAGCCGACCCCTTAGCTTATTGGCAAGTAGTAGAGACGCCAGCGATGAAATCGTTAAGAGCAGGCAACGTCAAATAGAGATTTGTTGTTCTATTTGACCTAAATGCTTACAGGATTAACCGCTGTTACAAATCTGGGGCTTTATTTATTAATAAAACCCAATGTTTGTTAAGCCTTACTTAACTCAATATAAGAGCTTAATATTATATAAACCTTTATTTATCATAATGTTATATCTGCAAACTGACGAGAATACTAATGGCCCACAATCTAATTTGCTCAGTCATTTTATAGTCTGTCTTCCCTAGTCTGAGTTGGTTACAATATGCAGATTAATATTAAGTAAGTAGCAACGTGTTTTAACACTAAGGATCGATCTGCAATGATTTACTCATTGATGGCATTAGTCTTTGTTATAGGCTACCTAGCGATTGCTCTAGAGCACAACATTCATGTTGATAAAGCAGCTTCTGCACTGCTTACCGCGATTTTAGTCTGGACCCTTTTAGTTTTTGGGGCAGACACGCTTCTAGTAGAACAACTGGCCAACTCTGAAAGCTTAGGGGTAAGTGAGTTTCTAAACTCTGAGCTGCGACACCATCTCGCTGAAATAGCTGAAATTCTATTCTTCCTAATGGGAGCGATGGTTATCGTAGAGCTGATTGACGCTCACGATGGCTTTTATGCCATTACTAGCCGAATTAAGACCACAAGTTCAGTTACGCTGCTGTGGACCATCGGCATCTTAACCTTCTTCTTCTCAGCCTTACTTGATAACTTAACCACAACCATTGTGATGATATCTTTGTTACGTAAGTTAGTGGCAGATAAAGAGATACGTTGGTGGTATGTGGGTATAGTGGTTATCTGTGCCAACGCTGGGGGCGCATGGTCACCTATTGGAGACGTGACCACCACCATGCTATGGATTGGTAATCAGGTTACAGCCAGCAATATTATGGTCGACTTAATCGTACCAAGCTTAATCGCTGCTGGAGTACCTTTGGTGTTCTTAAGCTTCCTATTTAAGGGCAAAGAAGTCTCTCGTCCTAAGGATCCAAAGCCCGTGGCACAAGCCTCAAGCAGTAATTATTTAGGTCCTGTTGCTAACAGTGACAATACGCCGAATGCTAAAGCAATGTATATGGAGTCTGTCCCAACCACCTCTCCAGAGAGCCTACCAAAAGGTCAAATTGCAGCCATTGCCCAAAGAGCTATTACCAATAAAATGCGTATTAGTGTCTTGATTCTTGGGTTATCTGCCTTAGCCTTTGTGCCTATCTTCAAGACCGTTACTCACTTACCTCCTTATATGGGCATCCTATTTGGCTTAGGGGTTCTGTGGGTCTATACCGAAATCATGCACCGTCACCATGACTGGTATGTCAAAGAGCATATGACGGTAGTCGGGGTACTTACCCGAGTAGATATCCCTAGTATTTTATTCTTCCTAGGTATCTTATTAGCAGTAGCAGGTCTGGCGACAGCAGGGCACTTAACAAATGTGGCAGTCTGGTTAGATACTACCTTTGGTAACCTTTATGTTATCAACGTACTGATTGGTTTACTGTCATCTTTAGTAGATAACGTGCCACTAGTAGCGGGTGCCATGAAAATGTATCCATTACTCGATCAAGCCGCTGTCGCGGGGTTAAGTGGTGATGAGCTGGCCCGTCAAAGCCAATTCTTACAAGATGGGGCCTTCTGGCACTTCTTAGCTTACTGTGCCGGTACTGGCGGTAGCTGCTTAATCATTGGCTCGGCAGCTGGTGTGGCAGCAATGGGTATGGAAAAAGTACCTTTTGTTTGGTATTTAAAACGCATTAGTGGCCTAGCCTTAATTGGCTATTTAGCCGGTGCAGCGACTTATATTGCTATTCATGTAATGTAATCGCTCAAAGAGAACTATAAACACTTAAAGGGCAGCCGTTCGCGGTTGCCCTTTTTTACAGCATTAATACCTCGCATACCCGCCTATTTTCAACAAATATGCTACAATGGATAGATAACATTA
>JAHHUJ010000029.1 GCA_020024075.1 Psychrobacter sp. | reverse complement strand
TCCAAAAACGCATTGACCCCTTCGGTTTGATCGCTGGTATCAAACAGTTTGACAAAAGCTTCACGCTCATTAATCAGATTATAAGCAGGCGGGGTGTATCGAGCCGATTGCACCAGTTGCTTTGATAAGGTCACGGCCACTGGAGACTGCTTAGCGACTTTTTGTGCCAAGTCGGTAGCGATGGCTAACCCTTGACCTTTTTCGACCACCTCTTCGACCAAGCCGATACGTAGGGCGGTGTCAGCATCAACACGCTCACCACACAGAATCATACGTTTCGCCCAACCTTCACCGACCAGCCACGGCAGGTTTTGGGTGCCACCGGCGCAGGGCAATAAACCAACACCGGCTTCAGGCAGTGCCATAACCGCGTGCGACTCAGCGATACGAATATCACAAGCCAAAGCACACTCTAGACCACCGCCCATAGCGTAGCCATTGATAGCAGCAATGCTGACGCCGCGATAATTGGATAGTGCTTCAAAAGCTTCACCGAAGGCAATTGCCATTGAGATGGCATTGCCTTTATCGCCATCGGCAAAAGTGTTTAAGTCTGCACCGGCTGAGAAGAACTTCTCTCCATCACCATGAATCACTAGCGCATAAACTGAGTCGTTGTTATTTAAGTCTGTGACCAGTTGTTTTAGCGACTTGAGGCTATCAGCAGTCCAAGTATGAGCTAGCGGGTTATTTAGGGTAAGGGTGGCTACGTGGCCATCGATATTTAGATCTAAATTGGTATAGTTTGTCATAGGTTTGCCCTCTATCATTCCGTGTTTTGAGCCATCCGTGTTATTAGCGGTTTTATATAAGTGGCTAGTGGCTCTAAAAGGTATTGCTAAGTTTAACGTAAGCTGTCTAACGCTCCGTCACGCATCATGCTACGTGACACAATGACCCGCATAATCTCGTTAGTGCCCTCTAAAATTTGATGCACCCGCAGATCTCGTACATGACGCTCAAGTGGATACTCATTGAGATAACCATAACCCCCATGCAATTGCAGCGCTTCATTGGCAACGGCGAAGCTCAAATCAGTGGCTAAGCGCTTGGCCATGGCGCAATAGGTGGTAGCGTCGCTGTGTTTTTTATCAACTTTGTTAGCCGCTAAGTACAGCATCTGACGGGCAGCAATGGTTTGAGTTAGCATATCGGCCAGTTTGAATTGCACAGATTGTAATTCAGCGATGGCACTACCGAACTGCTTGCGCTCTTGCACATAGTTCAGAGCTGTCTCTAACGCAGCTTGAGCGGTACCGACCGCACAGATACCGATATTGATACGGCCACCATCAAGGCCTTTCATGGCAAATTTAAAACCTTCACCCTCGTTACCCAATAGGTTTTTGGCAGGGACTTTGACGTCTTTAAAATGGATGGTACGGGTAGGCTGAGCTTTCCAGCCCATTTTGTGCTCGTTTTTGCCGTAGCTGATGCCTTCACTATGGGCATCGACCACGAAAGCAGAGACACCTTTAGGGCCGGCATCACCGGTGCGGGCCATAACCACCAAGATATCGGTCGAGCCAGCCCCTGAGATAAAGGTTTTTTCTCCATTTAGAAGATAGTAGCTAGTAGTACTGTCATCGCCTTCTTGCTTTATCGCTTTGGTGGTTAGTGAGCCGGCATCAGAGCCAGCATTTGGTTCGGTAAGACAGTAACTGGCAAGCAGCTCGCCACTGACTAATTTGGGCACTATCTCGGCTCGGACGTCGTCTTTGGCATATTCGCCAATCATCCAAGTGACCATGTTGTGAATACTGATATAGGCAGCGACGGCGGTATCGCCCCAAGCCAACTCTTCAAATACAATAGCAGAGTCCAAGCGAGGTAAGCCAAGGCCATCATAATCTGGGTTGGTGTATAGCCCTAAAAAACCCAGTTCGCCGGTTTTTTTAATTACGTCGATAGGGAAGTGGCTGTCTCTATCCCACTGAGCAGCGTTAGGTTTCAATTCCTTTTGGGCAAATTGGCGCGCGGTTTGTTGATAGGCCAATTGTTCTTCGGTTAATGCAAAGTCCATGATGCATCCTATTTAACTATATATAAAAGTACCAGAATATAAAAATACCAGATAAAAGTACCAGCAGTTAGGGTTAAAGTACTAGCAGTTAGGATTAAAGTATCAGTCCTATTAAAGTATCAAAAAGTGAGCTTTAGTTGGGTGTTTTTGCCATCGAGATTTACATTGAAATCGTGGTATTAACCTTGCCTTTACTGGCTTCATCATCGAACCAACGCGCGGTCACAGTCTTGGTCTGAGTATAGAACTGTACTGCCTGCTTGCCGTAAGGACCTAAGTCACCTAATTTGCTGGCACGTGAGCCTGAGAATGAGAACATAGGTAGAGGCACAGGAATCGGTAAGTTAATACCCACTTGACCCACATCAATATCTTGCTGGAATTTATGAGCCGCGGCACCCGACTGAGTAAAGATTGCCGTACCATTGCCATTTGGATTGGCATTGATGATTTCAATGGCCTCATCGAGTGACTTTGCACGCATGATGCACAGCACAGGACCAAATATTTCTTGGCTATAAATCTGCATATCCGTGGTCACATTATCAAAAATTGTTGGACCCACGAAGTTACCATTCTCATAACCTTCAACACTGATACCACGGCCATCTAACAGTAAAGTAGCCCCTTCATCGACGCCAGATTGAATCAGACGTTCAACTCGCTCTTTGGCTTGCGGGCTGATTAGAGGGCCTAAGTCCTTATCATCTTTACCTGCTGCGACCACTAGGCTTTCTGCTTTGGCTTTGATTTCATCTACCCAATTGCCTGCTTCGCCAACCAGTACTACTACCGATAATGCCATACAGCGCTGACCTGCTGCGCCAAATGCCGCACCGGCCAGTTGGTTTAAGCACTGTTCTTTATTGGCATCGGGTAGGATTACCGCATGGTTCTTAGCGCCCATCATACACTGTACACGTTTGCCAGCTTTGCTCGCACGGTCATAGACATGATGGCCGACATTGGTTGAGCCTACAAAAGACACCGCTTTAATATCTGGATGATCACAGATGGCATCTACCGTAGCTTTACCGCCATGCACTACGTTTAATACGCCTTTTGGCACACCGGCCTCTAGGGCCAGCTCTACCAAACGTAGGGTTACCATTGGGTTTTGCTCTGATGGCTTTAGGATAAAGGTGTTGCCGGTGGCAATGGCCATGGGGTACATCCACAGCGGAATCATGGCAGGGAAGTTGAACGGAGTAATGCCGGCACAGACACCTAGTGGCTGCCAGATACTGTAGGTATCCACGCCTGTCGCTACGTTCTCAACGAAGTCGCCCATTTGTAGATTGGCGATACCAGCAGCGTGTTCTACCACCTCTAGCCCACGGAACACATCACCACGGGCATCGGCAATGGTCTTACCTTGTTCTGAGGTCAATAGCTCAGCAAGCTCATCCATGTGCTCACGGATAAGGGCTTGATAGGTTAAAAATATACGGGCGCGGGTAGTGATAGGAGTCTTTCGCCAAGTCTTAAAGGCTTCTTTGGCGGCCGCCACAGCTTCGTTGATTTCATCATCTGTGGTTTGAGGGACTTTGGCGATAACTTGTTGAGTGGCAGGATCAGTTAAGTCAATCCATTGGTCGGTTTTTGAGTCAACGAATTCGCCATTAATGAGCTGCTTTACGTGGTGCATAAGATGTCCTTATCTTGTTAATCTAGTGAGGCATAAAAATCAGTTTTTATTTTGCCTATTGCTAAAGTCCTTTTAATAATGATAAATAACGTATCATTATAATTATTAATTACTATAGCAATGCAATTGGCAATCGGTCAAGAAAAAGTTGTTAAATATTGCGTATTTACCAAGAGCATTGCTATTACTAGCGGTGCTACGCTTGTCACCTTAATAACTGTCTAAAGCCACTTTAACCGCATCGATAGCAGAGGGGTCTTCAAGCGTCGACATATCTCCGGTGTCATTGCCTTCTGCTAAAGCCCGAATAGCGCGGCGCAGAATCTTGCCTGAGCGAGTTTTGGGCAGTGCTTTAGGGAAATAGATAGCCGCAGGTCTGGCCAGTGCGCCCAAAGATCTGGCAACCACGCCCATGATTTGCTGCTCCACACGGAAGCGGCCTTCGGTATCATCAATAATAGAGGGGTCACGCAAGATACAAAAAGCGATGGGCAGCTCGCCTTTTAGCTCATCCTTGATACCGACCACGCCAACCTCAGCCACTTCAGGGTGCTCACTAATGGCAGCTTCAATCTCTTGGGTGCCCAGACGGTGGCCAGCTACGTTAATCACATCATCGGTACGACCCAATATATGATAGTAACCCTCCTCATCGACCATCGCATAGTCGGAACTTGAGTACTGCTGACCGTTAAATAAGCTGTAATAACTGTTAATAAAGCGCTCATCATTGCGCCATACTGTGCTCAAGCAGCCAGGGGGTAGGGGTGCTGCAATGGCAAGCAGACCTTTTTCACCGGGCTGGCAGGGCTCCCCTGTTTCTTCATGCAATACTTGGGCGTTATAGCCATACATTGGATAGCCGGGAGTACCTGGTTTGTGAGGCTTATGATTAAACTTAGGCACATGACTTAAGATGGGCCAGCCAGTCTCAGTTTGCCAGTAGTGGTCGATAATGGGTACGCCCAAATGTCCCGATAACCATTCACCTGTAGGCTCATCAAGAGGCTCACCAGCCAAGAAGAAGGATTTGACGCTGCTGGTGTCATAACGGGTTAGCCAAGTTTCATCCTGCTTCTTGAGCATACGTACCCCAGTTGGAGCGGTGAACAGTATATTAACCTTGTTGGCCTCAACAATACGCCACCAAATACCGGGGTTAGGATTGTGGGGCAGGCCTTCGTACATGATGCTGGTCAGGCCGGCAAGCAGTGGCGCATAGATGGTGTAAGAGTGACCAACGGCCCAGCCAATATCCGAGATGGCCCAAAAAGTCTCCCCCGGATTGCCATCATAGATATAGTCCATGGTAGTGGTCAGTGCCACAGCATAACCGCCCGTATCACGTTGTACGCCTTTTGGTGTACCAGTAGTGCCTGAGGTATACAGCAAATACGACGGTTCATTGGACTCAAGCCACTCAGGTTCCACTACCGCTCTGGCATCACAGCTAATGCGGCGCTCAGTGGCATAGTCGACATCAATGGGCTGAGGCTCAAAAGGCAAAATACCACGATCAACGACCAATACCTTTTCAGGCTTATGCTGGGCTTGCTCGACCCCTTGATTGACTAGATTTTTATAATTAATAATCTTGCCACCACGCAAGCCGGCATCAACAGTAATGATCACTTTGGCTTCAGAGTCATTTATGCGCACCGCCAAGTTATGGGCTGCAAAGCCGCCAAACACCACAGAATGAATAGCACCAATGCGGACACAGGCCAGCATGGCGTAAGCGGCTTCTAAAATCATCGGCATATAGATAACAACGCGGTCACCCTTGCCAACACCTAAGCGCTGCAGGACATCAGCGAAATAATTCACTTCTTTATATAGGCGGTTGTAAGTTAGACGGCGCTTGGCATAATCGGTATAAAACTCAACATGGTTGTCGAGAGCTTTAAAGGCTTCTGCCACACCAGGGTGATTATCAAGAAGCTCTTGGTTAATCTCAGATGACACCCAGACGAAAGCATCTTGTTCTGCACGATCTTGTAGATGGCGATCAACACAGTTATAGCATAGGTTGGTCTCACCGCCCACAAACCACTTGGCAAAAGGCAGATTGCTGTCATCTAATATTTGCTCGGGCTGTTTGTGCCAATAGATACGTTCGGCTTGTTTTGCCCAAAAATCCTTGGGGTTGTTAATGGACGAGTTATATAGGTCGGAAAATGACTCGGTGGAGGTAGCGATATAATTACTATTGGATTGATTCATGATGCTGTCCTTAGCCAAAAAAAGGGAGAGTTAGGCTAATAAAGGCTTAGCCCAATCGCTCATTAAACTAGCAGTCCTTGCTAGAGTGATATAAAGGAATTAATAAAATAAAACACTGATTGTAAACTTAGTACAATCGGTGGGTTAGTATTAACGATACAAAGCATATCGTTTTATGTAAGTTTTAATCTAACAAAGTTAGCCACTATTGGTCAACCTAATTATTAACCCCTATTATGAAATAATTAACGCTACCATCGCAGAGAAGTTTAGGCTCTTTGCAATGGTGTTTTTATCATACCAAAAGCAGCAATACATAAGGCCAGTATTTGAACCGCTATTAATAATATAACTGTGGTTGACCACTCGCCATAAGCATAAGCCAGCCCACAAGCCCAAGCTCCTACAGTGCCCCCTGCATAATAACCCATATAATATAGTCCGGATGCCAACGAGCGGCCTTCACTGACATTGGTAGCGATATAGCCTATGGTCGCTGACTGGGTAATAAATACTCCTGATGACATGATAGATAAGCCAGCGATGATTAACCACAGCGGCGAGCTTAAGGTAATACATACCCCCAGCATCGAGATACAAATAGCGACAATGATAGTGCGTGCCGAACCAAAGCGCTGTATCAGTTTTGAGGATAGAGGAGTGATGATGACACCGATAAGATAAACGGCGAATATATTGGCCAATTGACCGGTAGTTAATTGATAAGGGGCTTGGGCTAGGTGTAGGTTAATAAAGGTAAAGCAGCCGACCAGTGAGAACAGTACACAAAAGCCAAGTAGGGTTGCAGAGATCACGTAACGATTGGTGAGGTGACGCGATAGGGTGCCTAATGCCGTCTGAAATTTAGGGCTGGGGACAAAGTTTTGTGAGGCAGGTAAAGTCTTAGCTACCCAAAGAGCGCCTGCTAATGTTAAGGCTGCCATAACATAAAATCCAGAGCGCCAGCCTATCCACTCGTGCAGATGCCCTAAAGTGAAGCGGCCGAGAAATCCCCCAAGTACTGTACCAGATACGTAGTATGCCATCAGCTCTGCTATGGCACCGCCTTTAAACTCCTCTCCCAAATAGGCGATGGTCACCACCGTAATGCCCGGTACTGATAACCCTTGTAAGAAGCGCCAAAGCGTCAGGGTGTGTATGTCATTACTGCCCGCAATTAAAGCCGTTGGCACTGCCAAAAATAGCAGCGAGCCAACAATAAGGGATTTGCGGCCAATGGCATCAGATAGCATACCCAAAAAAGGCGACATCAAGGCAATCGCCATAACAGTGGCCCCAACCGCCATTCCCACTTGCACCTCACTGGCACTAAAATCCTGCATTAATACCGGCAAGATTGACTGAATAGAGTAGACTTGCAAGAAAGCAAACATACCAATCAGCATAGCCGTGGCTTTAAGCACGAAGCTGGGTGCAGTGGCGGCATTATTTATCACAGGAGAGGGCTTAAATGAGGGAGAAGTGTTTTGCATAAAATGACCAGTCTATATTGCAGTAGGACACCTCGAGCTATCGAAATGTCCCAGCTTAGGATAGAAGAGCTTAAAGTCTTTTCATTGTATAACTCTCTAATAAACCAAGCTATAGCTTTTGCGTATTCTTTGCTTCAAGGGCAGGTTATTTAGCTGTATTCTTTTTAGTGGCAGCTTTCTTCTTCGCTTTGGCTGCCCAGCTTGTGGCTTTATGCATCACTTGAGCATAATTAGAGGGGAAGACTCGCTGTATTAGATCAATTATTTTGGCATCATCGCCAATTAGGCAGCGCGCTTGATTGTTGGCTGCGGCCATCAAGATAATTTTCGCCGCCATATCGGGATCAAATTTAAGCAGTTTGTTAAAGTTTCTTAGCCCTTTAGCACCGGTCGCCATACCTAAAGTGCTAATGCTCTCGTTACCGCGGGCATTGTTGGCAATGTTGGTCTTGATGCCGCCAGGATGCACCGAAGTAAGGGACACACCGCTACGCTCTATATCCAGCTCTTGACGCAGGCTTTCATTAAAGCCGCGAATGGCAAATTTACTGGCGTTATAGGCGGATTGTGCGGGCTGAGCAATCAGTCCAAATAAGCTTGAGATGTTAATAATATGACCGTTTTGAGATTTGTTGCTTTGCCGCACACTTTGCTTAATCAGTGGCAAAAAGGCCTTGGTGCCATAGACCATACCCCAGAAGTTAATGCCCATAACCCATTCAATCTCTTCAATACTTTCGCCCTCAACGGTTGAGGACAGTGCCACACCAGCGTTATTAAAAATAAAGTTCACTTGCCCATGATGCTGTATCACCTCATCAGCCCATTTAAAAACGGCCTGTTTATCTGAGACGTCAAGGACTTGGGTGGTGACGGTGACGCTATACTGTTGTAATAGCTGCTCGGTCTCTGCCAGATTTATGGCATTGATATCAGACAAGGCAAGGTGGCAGCCAGCTTGGGCTAAGTTCAGGGCCAGCGCACGACCAATGCCTGAGCCGGCACCGGTAATGGCCGCAACATGGCCGTTATAGAATTTAGTAATCAGCTGCTGATCAATATTGGGCGCCATAAAAGGGGTGATGGGCGATAGACGTTGTATCAGCGGCTGGGCAATCTGGTTAAATACAGGGAGTTGAGGTAGGGTTAGGCGAATTGACATACTGGCAACCATTCATGAATGAGGGAATAAAAGACAAAGGATTAAGTTTGTCTTTTATCATAGGTGAGTTGCTCGGCGCTGACAATAAAAAAACGCTTACCGGTAAGAGTAAGCGTTCTTTTTAACTATGATGGCTAATTAACGATCATAGCTAATTAACTAGGACAGCTAAGACTATGCAATCTTAGGAGCAGCGCCTTCGTTAATGACATCTTCGTCTACCACTACTGTTTTGGCACCCTTCATAGAAGGCAACTCATACATGGTATCAAGCAGCGCATTTTCTACTATTGAGCGCAGACCACGAGCACCAGTTTTACGCTCCATGGCTTTGTGTGCGATGGCCTTCAAGCCGTCCTCAGTAAAGGTCAGCTCAGCGCCTTCCATCTCAAATAAGTACTGGTACTGCTTCACAATGGCATTTTTTGGCTCAGTTAGAATCTGCATTAAAGCGTCTTCATCCAGCTCCTCTAAGGTCGCAATCACTGGCAGACGACCGATTAATTCTGGAATCAAACCAAATTTAATTAAATCCTCTGGCTCAACTTGCTTAAACAGCTCAGACAACTGTTTGCCGTCTTCTTTTGACTTAACTTCAGCATTAAAGCCAATGCCTGTCTTTTCAGTACGCTGCTGAATGACTTTATCAAGCCCTGAGAACGCACCGCCTACAATAATCAAGATATTGCTGGTATCCACTTGGATAAGCTCTTGATTGGGATGTTTACGGCCACCATGTGGTGGAATGGCAGCCACAGTTCCCTCAATCAGTTTAAGTAGCGCTTGCTGTACGCCTTCGCCCGATACGTCACGGGTGATAGACATGTTTTCGCCTTTTTTACTGATTTTGTCAATTTCATCCACATAGATGATGCCCTGTTCGGCTTTTTCTACATCATAGTCGGCTGCTTGAAGTAGCTTTTGGACGATGTTTTCTACGTCTTCACCGACATAGCCAGCTTCTGTCAATGTAGTGGCATCGGCCATAGCAAAAGGTACATCTAGCATACGGGCTAAGGTTTGTGCCAGTAAGGTTTTACCTGAACCGGTTGGGCCAATAAGTAAGATATTGCTTTTTGACAGCTCAACCATGTCATCATCAGCGCCAATTTTGGTCTGTTTTCTATCTTCAGCCAGTTGGGCGGCTACTTTTAGACGTTTGTAATGGTTATATACGGCCACTGATAGGGCTTTTTTTGCGGTCTCTTGACCGATAACATAGCTGTCTAAATGTTCTCGAATTTCTTTAGGGGTAGGCAGCTTTTTGGTTAACCAAGTATTTACCTCACCCTCTTCTGAATCGGTAACGTCAAGGTTACCCTCTTCGATTAAGTCTGTGCATAGCGCCACACATTCATTACAGATATTGGCATCATCAGCTGCGATGAGCTGTGCCACTTCGTTTTTCTTTTTACCACAAAATGAACACTGTGGTGTTTTGTCCTTTGCCATGCTTGGCGCTCCTTAATAATTGCATGCTCTACTATAAATATAAGTTGGGCTGGCTTGGCTACTCTGTGTGTACCCGATTAGGTGATTTAGTTTACCCGATTAGGTAATTTAACCAGCTATTTGCCCAGCAGTAGAGCTGTAAATTTGTGAATCGATAGCGTAAAGCTTTAGTGCCTAAAGAGTAGGGTGTTATTTTCCTTCTTTTTCTTCTTCAGGACGACGCTCTAATACTTCATCGACTAAGCCGTATTCTTTGGCTTCGTGGGCGTCTAACCAGTAGTCACGCTCAACGTCTTTTTCGATTTTTTCTAATGGCTGACCGGTACGCTCAGCCAAGATGCGGTTTAAGCGGTCACGAATTTTTAAGATTTCGCGAGCATTAATCTCGATATCAGAGGCCTGACCTTGCGCCCCGCCTGAAGGCTGGTGAATCATTACTCGTGAGTTGGCAAGGGCATAACGTTTGCCTTTTTGGCCTGCAGCCAATAAGAATGAGCCCATGCTGTACGCGCCGCCCATACAAATGGTTGATACGTCAGGTTTAATAAAGTTCATGGTATCAAACATAGCTAGGCCAGCACTTACTGAACCGCCTGGTGAGTTGATATATAAATGGATATCTTTATCAGGGTTTTCCGCTTCCAAGAACAGCATCTGTGCCACGATTAAGTTGGCCATATTGTCTTCAACAGGGCCAGTTAAGAAGATAACACGCTCACGTAATAGACGTGAGTAGATATCAAATGAGCGTTCGCCGCGCGCTGACTGCTCAACGACCATAGGGACCAATGCCGCTTGAGGTGTACTTACGGTAGCATCACGCATATGTCTTAATACCGCATCATGAGCCGCCACAAGCTGCTCAAAATGAGGGTTGTTTATGATACGTTCGATATCTTGTTGGGTGTTTGGGTGGTTCATAAATAATCCCTGTCTATTGGTCAGTTTTACAATTTATAGTTAGTCGTTTTAAATTCGTGAAATAGGGGTGCAGCTGTACGTCATTACTATATGCTGACGGCACTGGCCTATGTTGTCTCTTTATATTTTGGGGTGCTCAGTAATAAATCAAGCATTAACCGCACATTATCCCTGCTATCTTACTTTATGACAGACGATTAATACACCACTTTAAGGGGTATAAAGTGCAGATTGTTTTTGATAGAAACGCTTAAACTGTCTATTTAGACAAAAATGCCCTAACAATATTGTCAGGGCATTTTTAATTTTTATCAATTACCTACTTTATGACTCACCTATTAAATCAAATCAACAGATTTAACTTAACAAGTCTTAAGGCAAGTAATGAATTACATCATGCCTTGTTGCTGAGAAGCTAGCAGCTCTTGGTAGCCCACTTCTTTGTCAGTTACTTTGCCTTGCTCAAGTAAGAAGTCAACCACTTGGTCTTCTAGAACTACTGACTCGATGTTAGCGCGCTGCTGAGCATCGTTGGTGTAGTATTCGATAACCTCAGCTGGGTCTTCGTAGTTTTCAGCAGTTTCTTTGATGAAAGTTTCAACACGCTCTTGGTCAACTTTAAGCTCGTTTTCTTCGATAACGCGTGATACTAGAACGCCAAGACGGGCAGCACGGATGGCTTGCTCTTCAAATAATTCACGTGGCAGCATATCTTTGTCGATGCTGTTTGCGTTGCCGCCGAATTGCTGAGCGAAGCGCTGCATCATTAGGTTACGCTGACGATCTACTTCTTGATCAACCATGGCGCTTGGTACTTCAAATTCGTTTTTCTCAAGTAAAGCGTCAAAAGTAGCTTGCTTCAGTTGGTTGTGCGCTGGGCTTTTCACTTCGAGAGTCCTGTTCTTACAAACGTCTTCTTTAAGCTGCTCTACGCCGCCTTCTTTTACGCCGAATAATTCTAAGAACTCTTCGTCGATTTCAGGAAGTTTGGCTTCTTCAACGGTTTTAACGTTGATTTTGAACTGAGCTTCTTTACCCGCTAAGTTTTCAGCTTGATATTCTTCTGGGAAAGTGACGTCGATGGTTTTTTCATCACCGGCTTTCATACCAACGATACCGTCTTCAAAACCTGGGATCATTTGACCGCTGCCTAGCACAAGTTTGAAGTCTTCAGCTGCGCCGCCTTCAAATTTTTCACCATCAACAGAGCCTTCAAAGTCAAAAGTGACCTGATCGCCCTCAGCAGCTTCACCTTCTTTTTCAACAAATTCTTGGCGCTGCTTGCGTAGGTTTTCGATCATAGTATCAACGTCTTCGTCACTGATAGTCGCAGTATGACGCTCTACTTCGATCTCCGTAATGCCTTCAACTTTGATTTCTGGGAAAACTTCAACAGTGGCTTGATATACTAAGAACTCATCTTCAAGTTTTACGTCATCGATGTTTGGCATACCAACCGCGCGCACGTCTTCAGCTTTAATAGCTTCAAACACTGTGTCACGAATGACATCATTGATAACTTCTTGTTGAATACCAGCGCCATACTGAGCACGGATGTGTGAAACAGGCACTTTACCTTTACGGAAACCATCAATTTTGGCAGTTTTTGCCACACTGCGGATACGGCTTTCCACTTTGTTTTGGATTTGTTCGACAGGTACTTTAACTGTCAGCTGAGTTTGGTTGTCGTTTACCTTGTTCGTGGTAATCTGTAAGTCTTTTGCCATGGTTATTAACCCTGTATGTTAATCGTTTGATTTTAATGATAAGCAATACTCAAGTGATATCAGATGAATAAACTTGATATATCATCAATGAGAATTGCCAAGAATATAACGCTAAAACTGGTTTTTTGGTTGTAACAAACACAACCCTAAAGCCTATAAACCAACTAAATGTGATGGCTAACCCACAACCTAAATCACCGCCTACACGACATATGAGATAGCTTTATATATCAGCAGGGCGCAATTTAAGTATAAAAGAGCATCCTATTTAGCTTTTATTAGGTCTTTATAAGGGCAGTCATTGCATCCGACAATGGCTAACTTAGCAGAACTGCCATTAATGCAAAGTCTACTGCCATAAAATAATAAAAGTAGAACAGTATAGTCTATCAGCCAATCAAAGTAAAAATAAAGTAAAAATTACTCAATTTTACGCTTTAGTTTGCCTTGGAATCCACTTTAAATGTGAAGCGTTATAATTGCAGTGCTTTATTGGCTAGTTAGTTGTTTTAATAGGCTATTTATAGCCAGGCCACGGTGACTGATTTTGTTCTTTTGTTCAGGGCTCATGGCCGCAGCTGTAAGCTGCAAGTCAGGAACCCAAAATAGGGGGTCATAGCCAAAGCCATTCTCCCCTTGAGGTGCCTCCAAAATCTCACCCTGCCATAAGCCTTGAGCGATAATGGGTAAGGGGTCATCAGCGTGACGCACAAAAGCTAGGACACAGACGAAATAGCCGGTAATAGGAGTGTGTTGTTGACGAAGGGGCTTTAGGTCAGCAATGAGTTTGGCGTTGTTATTGGCATCGTTGCCATGCTCACCTGCGTAACGTGCTGAATAAATACCAGGCGCATTGCCTAAAGCAGGGACACAAAGCCCTGAATCATCAGCAATAGCGGGTAGGCCACTGATACGACTGGCGTGGCGGGCCTTAATAATGGCATTCTCAATAAAGCTCAGCCCATCTTCAACGGCATCCTCAATGTTGAGCTCACCTTGAGGTATGATATCGATATTGAGATCGGCGGCTTTAAATAAGCGTTTGAACTCATTTAATTTGCCTTTGTTGTTACTGGCCAAAACCCACTGTGGATTTGCAGGGTCTGAGTGTAGAGTAGCAGTCATATAAAGTGTCCTTTGGTTAGAAAGCTGGCAATACTGAGACTAACGATTAATTTTATTAATCATAGTAATTAAAAATTTAACTACGTGACATAACATTCGGTAACTGAGTTAGTAGCCTGTCTTTGTTATACTGTGTGGCAAGAGTTAGCAATTATAGTCTTTATTTGACAATATAGTCTTTGTTCATCAATTTAATACTAGCTTAACAAAGATAGTATTAACTACAAAGATAGTATTAACTGTGGATAGCCGCTGAATAACTTTTAACTAGCTGAAAAGCTTTTAACTAAATAACTTTTAATTAACTAA